>CAYGCW010000261.1:0-4262 GCA_964348465.1 uncultured Acidimicrobiia bacterium
CGGGATCTCCCCAACGGAGCTCAGTCTTCGATCAGCTCGACCTCGACCGCCACCTCGCTGGGGACCGGGGGCTCGCCGCGGCGCAGGTCGTCTGCGATGTCGTCGATGAGGGCGTGGGAGTTGCGCCACCCCTTGATCCGGTACGCGTGGTCGGGCTCTTCGTATCCCTCCCGGGTCGCCTTCACCACCCATGGCCTGCCCGTGATGGTGTTGTAGACGATCCACCCGGCGACCAGCAGCCAGAACAGCAGGTACTGGGCGACGAACAGCAACGACGGAATGAGCACGAAGACGACGAACAGCGCCGCGAGGACGACTGCGATGGCGATCAGCACCCAGCCGACGGCGTCGCCCCAGTCCGGGCCGCTGCGGCTGCTGCTCCGTCCCCCACCGCCGCGGCTCAGCGAGCGCGTCCCGCCGCCGCGGCTGCCGCCCCGGCTGCCCCCTCCGCGCGACCCGCCGCTTCGTCCTCTGCCCGAGGAGCCGCCGGAGCCGCCGCGCGGCCAGCCGAAGCTCCAGTCCCCCCACCACCAGCCGCCGCCCG
The DNA here is from genome assembly GCA_964348465.1 of uncultured Acidimicrobiia bacterium. GTDB lineage: Bacteria > Actinomycetota > Acidimicrobiia > Spongiisociales > JAOTWH01 > CAYGCW01. Next base: position 545 of record CAYGCW010000261.1, read on the forward strand.
AGCTGCGGCCGCGTCGATCTGCCGTCGCGAGGTCCGGGTTGTCCCGGTAGGGGCGGGGCACGGGGCCGGCCGGCTTCGGACGGTGGATCTCGGGGAGCGCCTCGCCCTGGCGCACGAGTGGTGGCTCCCATTCCTGCTCACGCCGCTTCACACGGAATCGGTACCCGATGTAACGCGGCCGGCGCGCCAGCCAGTGCCGCTCCACGATCCATCGGGTGCCGTCCGGTGTCTCGACGTAACGCTTCCGGATTCGCCCCGCCACGCCCCGGTATCCTACGGGTCCCGTGAGCCGGTTCGTCGCCGCCGTCCTGTTCCTGCTGGCCATCGCCGCTGCGCCCCCGGCACGGGCCCAGGCCGCCGCCGACGCCGCGGTCGCTCTCCGCAGCGACCCGTTGTACGAGGCGCCGGGCGCCGAGCAGGTCGACCGCGCCGCCATCCTGGAAGCCATCGACGAGGCCGCGGCCACCGGCTTGGACGTCCGGGTGGCGGTGCTGGCGGCGGGCGATGCCGAGGCGCTGGCCGTGGAGATCGCCGACTCGCTCCCGGGCACGACCGTCGTCGTGTTCACGGCCTCGTCGTACGGGGTGGCGTCCGGCGAGGTGGCCCAGAGCCGGCTTTCCGATGCCCTCGATGCCGCCGCCGACGACCTCGGCGGCACCGACGCGGCCGCCGGGGTTGCCGCGCTGGTGAACGCGCTCGATTCCGACGGCGGGCCCTCGCTCGGGCTGATCGTGATCGGCGCGGTTGGCGTACTGCTGGTGGTGGGCGTCGCCGGACGCGTCTGGGACACCCGCACCCGGGAGCGCCGCCAGGCGAGGCGACGCGACCGGAGGCGCGCCGAGCTGCGCGATCGGGCTCGCGAGGTCGGGAGCAGGGTCGTGGACCTGAGCGACCGCGTGGAGCTGGCAGAGTCGCCAGAGGCGTCGTCTTCGTATGCCGAGGCGGCAGAGATCTTCGACGGTGCCGAGCGGCGCATCGCCGGCGCGCAGTCGATGGACGACCTGGACGCCGTCGCCGGCGACCTGGGGCGGGCGGGGGACCTGCTCGACCGGGTCGACTCCCAGGTGCGGGGCTGACGCGCTGCCGGTAGCGACGGGGGACGGCCTACGGTGCGCGGCATGCCGGAGGGCCACACGATCCACCGCCACGCCCGCCTGCACCGCCGCCATCTCGGCGGCAGGGAGGTGGCCGTCTCCTCACCGCAGGGCCGCTTCGCCCGGGGCGCCGCCCGGCTCGACGGACGGCGCCTGGAGAACGTCGACGCCCACGGGAAGAACCTCTTCTACCGATGGGAGGGCGGCGACATCCTCCACGTGCATCTCGGCCTGGTCGGCAAGTTCCGGACCCACCACGGAGACCCTCCGCCGCCCACGCCCGGGACCCGCCTGGCGATGCAGGCCGACGGGACGACCGTCTACCTCGCCGGCCCGATGACGTGCGAGCTGATCGACCCCATACGCGAGGAGGAGCTGCGCGACCGGCTCGGCCCGGATCCGCTGCGCGCCGACGGCTCCGGGGCCTTCGCCGCCAACCTCGGCCGCCGCGCCATCGGCGTCGGCGCCGCGCTCCTCGACCAGTCGGTGGTGGCCGGCATCGGCAACGTCTACCGCGCCGAGGTGCTGTTCCTGGAGGGCATCCACCCCGACGTGCCCGCCCGGTCGCTGCGCGGCGAGCAGGTGACGGCGCTGTGGCGCCGGCTCGTCGCCGAGCTGCGGCGGGGCGAGAGGAGCGGGCGCATCGTCACCGTCGAGCCGGCGGACGTGGGGGCGCGGCGCCGGTCCGCGCTGGGGCGCGGCGAGCGGCTCTACGTGTACAAGCGCGCCGGCGAGCCCTGTCGGCGGTGCGGCACGGCGGTCGCGCGCTGGGAGCTGGCCGGTCGCAAGATCTGGGCGTGCCCCGCCTGCCAGCCGGCGTGACCGTCAGCCCTGGAGGTGGGCCTCCAGGAACCAGAGGTGCTTGTCCACCAGGCGGGACACCTCGGTGAACAGGTCGGCGGTGTCCATGTCGCCCAGCTCCTCCGCCTGGCCGATGCCCTCCCGCAGCGCCTTCCCGTAGGTCGCGTACCGGTCGGCAAGCGCGGACACGTGGGCGACGCCGTCGGTCACGTCGGGGAACTCGGGCAGCGTCGAGGAGGCGGCTGCCATCCGGACGGTGCCCTCGGCCACCCCGCCCAGTGTCGTGGCTCGCTCGGCGATCATGTCGATCGGCTCGGTGAGGGCGCCCGCCAGCTCGTCGAACAGCTCATGGAGCTGGAAGAAATCCGTACCCTTCACGTTCCAGTGAGCCTGCTTGGCCTGGCTCTGCAGGTCGGCGGCGTCGGCGAGGCGGGCGTTGAGCAGGTCCACCAGCGCCTTGCGCTGCTCCTCGGGCACGTCGATGCGGGTTTCGTGCAGTCGCGGCATGGGGGTCTCCTCGTTCAGTGCTCCGAACGGTAGCGATCCCGCGGCCCTTATCGGGCGCTCACGAGAAGGGGCTGCGCGGCTTGTCCTGTAGCGCGCCGTCGAGGACCACGTCGGCCTGCTCGTCGTAGAACGCCACCAGGCCGGCGATCCCGGGTACCGGGTATCGGTAGGACCAGGCGACGTCGTCGAAGCGCTCCCCGCCGGCCTCCACCGACCAGTACTCCGCCCGGCCCTTGTATGCCTGCTGCCCTACCTCCAACGCATCCCGGGTACGCGAATTCCCAGTGCTCATGGGCGATTTCGATGCCGGCCGAGCATATGCAGAAACGCTGTTGGACCGATCCAAACTTTTCTCACACATAGAAATGGGGGTGTGCTACGCTCCCGGCCGAGGGCAGGCGGATGTCCACCTCCCCCCTCTGGACGTTCGCAACAAATGCCCCGCCCCCCGCCCCCTCCGGGCCCTGCCGGAAGGTAGGGAGGCGCGATCCCCCCCCTCGCGTTGGAGGGGGTGAGCGGGGGCGTTCCCCCCGCCTGTCAACCTATCCCCCCCGGGTTGACAGGCGCGCCCGCCGCGGCTGGCGCCCGTCGGCCGGTGCCGATAGGTTGGGGGATGTGACGGTACCCCCACTCGGCGATCGGGCGCGGCTGGACGACTGGCCGGCAGGCGGTCCTCCGCTGGTGATCGGCATCGCCGGCGGGAGCGGCTCGGGCAAGACCACGATCGCCCATGCTCTCATGGACGTGATCGGGACAGACCGGGTAGCCCACCTCTCCCACGACGCCTACTACCGCGACCTCGCCCACCTGTCCCCCGAGGCGAGAAGCAAGGTCAACTTCGACCACCCGGACTCGCTGGAGACCGAACTGCTCGCCGAGCATCTGCGGGCCCTGCGGGCCGGCCACGCCGTCGACGTGCCGGTCTATGACTTCACCGTCCACACCCGGCGACCGGAGACGGTGCGCGTCGAGTCGCGGCACGTGATCTTGCTGGAGGGGATACTCATCTTCACCGACGCCGGCCTCAGGGACTTGATCGACCTGAAGATCTTCGTCGACACTGCGCCCGACCTGCGGCTGATCCGCCGCCTCGACCGGGACCTGAGAGACAGAGGCAGGGACGTCGATTCCGTCCTGGCGCAGTACCAGGCGACGGTGCGGCCGATGCACGTCGAGTTCGTGGAACCGTCCAAGCGGCACGCCGACCTGATCATCCCCGAGGGGTACAACGAGGGGGCGGTGGGTACCGTGATCTCGATGATCCGGTCCGTGCTCGGTGCTGCGGAGTGAAGAGGTTCCAACACGTAGCGTGGTCG
>CAYGCW010000262.1:0-4251 GCA_964348465.1 uncultured Acidimicrobiia bacterium
GTGGAACACGATCTCGATCAGCGGCTACCACATTCGCGAAGCCGGCTCCACGGCCGCCCAGGAGGTGGCGTTCACGCTCGCCAACGGCCTGGCGTACGTGCGGGCGGCGCAGCAGGCGGGGCTGGACGTCGACGAGTTCGCGCCGCGGCTCTCGTTCTTCTGGAACGCCCACAACGGTCTTCTCGCCGAGGTCGCCAAGGTCCGGACCGCCATCCAGGCGCTGTCGGCGGTGTTGGGCGGCACGCAGTCGCTGCACACCAACGCCTTCGACGAGGCGCTCGGGCTACCCACCGAGAGGTCGGCGCGGATCGCTTTGCGTACCCAGCAGATCATCGCGCACGAGACCGGGCTGGCCGATGCCGTCGACCCGCTGGCCGGTTCCTATCACGTCGAGGCCCTGACTGATGCGGTGGAGCACGAGGCGATGGCGCTCCTCGACAAGGTGGAGGCGATGGGAGGCGCCGTTGCGGCCATCGAGGCCGGATTCGTGCAGCGCGAGATCGAAGACTCCGCGTACCGCTACGCGAGAGCCGTCGACGCCGGAGAGCAGGTGGTGGTGGGCGTCAACCGCTACGGGGGAGACGACGAGCCGGTGCCGATCTTGACGGTGGATCCGACCCTCGAGGCCGAGCAGGCGGCCCGCGTCCGGGCGGTGCGCTCCGGCCGCGACCAGTCCGCCGTCGCGGGCGCCCTCGCCGAGGTGCGCCGCGCCGCTGAGAGCGACGGCAACGTGCTGCTCCCCATGAAGGCCGCGCTGGCGGCCCGCGCCACGCTCGGCGAGGTTTCCGGGGTGCTGCGGGAGGTGTTCGGCAGCTACCGTCCCCGGCCATGAACGTGGGGAGGCAAGCGCCCGTGGAGCCCGCCGCATGAGCACCGAGGACCTGCGGCCGCACTTCGTCGTCGTCGGAGCGGGGCCGGCAGGAGACAGCGCGGCCACCACCGCGGCGACGCTGGGGGCAAGAGTGACGCTGGTCGAGGATCAGGTGATCGGCGGCGCGGCGCATCTGTGGGACTGCATCCCGTCGAAGGCGATGGTGGCGTCGTCGATGCGCCTCCACGCCATCCGCAACGCCGAGCGGCTCGGCATCGACACGCCCGAGCGCGTCGTTCCCGACATGGATCGGCTCTCGGGCCGCCTCCAGGCGCTGATCGATGGCATCGGGGGCTCGACCAGGGCGATGCTCGACTCCCAGGGCGTTGAGATCGTCAGAGGCCGCGGCCGCTTCACCGGGCCGCGGTCGCTGATCGTCGACGGCGACGATGGCCCCCGCGCCCTCGAGTTCGACGTGGCCCTGGTGTCGACCGGCTCATCGCCGCGCATCCCCGGCTGGGCCGACGTCGACGGGGAGCGCGTGATCACCACCCGCCATGCCTATTACCTGCCCGAGCTGCCGGAGCACATCGTGGTCATCGGCGCCGGCGTCACCGGGGTCGAGTTCGTACACATCTTCTCCAGCCTCGGCTCGCAAGTGACGCTCGTGGTCAGCCGCCAGCAGGTGCTCCCGCACCGAGACGCCGAAGTGGCGTTCGTGCTGGAGCAGGACTTCATGGAACGAGGCGTGCGGCTCGTGAAAGGCGCCCGTGCCACGGGGATCGAGATGACCGCGGACGGCGGCGTGGTGGTCGCCACCGACGACGGGCGCCGCCTGGAGGGCAGCCATGCCCTGCTGGCGATCGGGTCGGTGCCCAATACCACCGACCTGGGCCTCGACGCCGCCGGCGTCGCCACCGACGGGGGCTACGTGGTCGTCGACCAGTTTCAGCAGACCAGCGTGCCGCACATCTACGCGGCGGGGGACGTCACCGGCCAGATGCCGCTGTCCTCGGTGGCGGCGATGCAGGGCCGCAAGGTCGCCCAGCACGCGATGGGTCAGAAGGTGAAGCCCCTCGACTACGGGAAGATGGCGCAGGCGGTGTTCACCGAGCCGGAGATCGCCTCGGTTGGCCTCGAGGAGGTCGACGCCGCCGCCGAGGGCCGCAAGGTGCGCATCACGAAGGTGCCGTTTGCGGTGAACGCGCGGGCGCTGATTCAGGGCAACACCAACGGTTTCGTGAAGGTGATCAGCGATCCGGCGACCCACGTGGTGCTGGGCGGCACCGTGGTCGGCCATCATGCGTCCGAGCTGATCGCGGTCTTGGCGCTGGCGGTCACCGGCCGCCTCACCGTGCACACGCTCGTCGAGACCTTGATGGTGTACCCGTCGCTGGCCGAGAGCCTCATGGAGGCGGCGGATTGAGCCGCCTCCGGCTCGCCGGGAGGTGAGCCTGGGGGTGGTGGGCGGCGGATTGAGCCGCCTCCGGCTCGCCGGGAGGTGAGCCTGGGGGATCAGGGGCGGTCTGCGAGCGGGGCGAAGAGGTCGACCCGGTTCCCGTCCGGATCCCGGACGGTGGCATAGCGCTGGCCCCAGAACGCGTCGAACGGCATGGCGTGCGCCGGGTACCCGGCCGAGATCAGGAGGTCGAAGGTGGCGTCCACCTCCTCGGGCGATGCGCAGAGGAAGGCCAGAGCGATGCGGCCCTCCGACGCCGGCGCCTCCCACTCGGGTTCGAAGCTGCGCATCACGTCCTCGGTGTCGAACATCAGCCGCAGGCCACCCGGCAACTCGACGTCGACGTGACCTTCGGCGTCGGCCGACTCCGGGATGTCGAGGCCGAGGTGGCGGTAGAAGCCAAGGGCACGCGCCATGTCGGCGACCGTGATCCCGAGCGCTGCGAAGCCGGCCATTCGCACCTCCGAGCCTGCCCGCACCCTATCAGCCGAGGGATGAGCCCGCCTCCCAGTAGTTGGGTGCAAGAGGCCCCACATGACGGCGAGAAGCGCCTGCGTCTACCCTCACATGATGGCGGACTACGCGATCACGTCGCTGGGCGGCTCCGAGCCTGCGGTCGGCGCCGAGCTGTGGCGGATGGAGGACACCCGCCGCCGAACGCTGGCGGCCTTGGAGCGGGTGGAGGCCGGCGACCTCGACCGGCTCCCCGGCTTCGGGGGCAACACCATCGGCAGCCTCCTGTATCACCTGGCCGCGATCGAGCTCGACTGGCTCTATGCCGACGCCCTCGGCGAACCGTTTCCCGAAGAGGCGTCCGAGTGGTTCCCATACGCCGTGAGGGAAGACGGCGTCCGGCTGACCCAGGTAGTGGGAGAGCCGCTCTCGCACCACCTCGCCCGCCTGGCGTGGGTACGGGAGCGCTTGCTCGACGCCTATCGCTCGATGACGCTGCGCCGGTTCGCAACGCCGCGTCGCAACGAAGCCGGCGACTACCGCGTGACGCCGGAGTGGGTGCTCCACCACCTCGCCCAGCATGAGGGGGAGCATCGGGGCCACATCCAGGCGTTGGTCAGCTCGTTCCACGGCGACGACCTCGCCTGAGGCCGGGTGCCGTTCGCTACCTGACGATGGCCAGGACCTGGCCGGTGGAGACGGTGTCGCCTGCCTGCACCCGCAGGTCGACGATGTCGCCGCCGATCGGCGCGCGGATCTCGTTTTCCATCTTCATCGCCTCGAGGACGCAGATCGGCTGGTTGGCCTTCACGCTGTCCCCGGCCTTGCGGTGCAGCTTGACGATCGTGCCCTGCATCGGCGCCACCACGACGCCGGCGTCTTCGGACACCGGCACCTTGCGCTCGAGCTTCGGCGGCCGGCGGCGGGGCGCAGACGGGCCGGCCGTCGGCGCCGACACCTCGGGCGTCCACAGCCGCACCTGGTAGCGGCGCCCGCCGACCTCCACGGTGACGTTGCGCTCGATCAGCTCCTCCTCGGACGGCACCGCCGGCGCAGTGGGGCGTTCGATGCCGGAGAGGTCGACCTCGTCCTCGATCCACTTGGTGTGGTGCTCGGCGGCCGCGAACTCAGGATGGGAGACGACCAGCTGGTGCGCCGGGATCGTGGTGGCGACGCCGGTGATCTCGAACTCATCGAGCGCGCGGGAGGCCCTGGCGATGGCGGCGCTGCGGTCGCGGCCCCACACGACGAGCTTGGCGATGAGGTTGTCGTAGTACTGGCTGATCTTCGACCCGGCGCGGACGCCGCTGTCGACCCTGACGCCGAAGCCGTTGGGCTCCCGATAGGTGACGATCTGGCCAGGGTTCGGAAGGAAGTTGCGCGAAGGGTCCTCGGCGTTGATGCGCAGCTCGATGGCATGGCCGCGGGTCTCAGGGGTGTCGGTGAAGGACAGCGGCTCTCCGGCCGCCACCCGGAACTACTCGTGGACGATGTCGATGCCGGTCACCATCTCGGTGACGGTGTGCTC
>CAYGCW010000263.1:0-4239 GCA_964348465.1 uncultured Acidimicrobiia bacterium
GCCGGGGTCGCGCAGCCACGCATCGACCAGCACCCTCTGCCCCACCCGGGAGGGCTCGACGCCGGAGCCGACGGCGGCGATCCGGCCCGCCGGGTCGGCGCCCTGGATGCGGGGGAACGTCAGACCCCCGCCCCACGAGCCGTCCTCGGCCTCCGGCGCGGCCTCGCCGGTGGCGCCGGTGACCGATTTCGAGTACCAGCCGGTGCGGGTGTTGACGTCGGTGTTGTTCATGCCACATGCGCCGACTTCGATCAGGACCTCGCCGGGCCCGACGACCGGCACCGGCACGGCCTCGCGGTATTCGAGCTTGTCGAGCCCGCCGTGCCCGGTGAGCACCACCGCCCGCATCGTCGGGGGTACGGTCACGGCGGCGCCGCTTCTGCGGCGGCTCCGGTCATCTGCGCTCCTCCTACCCGCCGTCCGCCTCGGCCAGCACCTTGCGGGCGATCCGGAAGCACTCCACGCCGGCCGGAACGCCACAGTAGGCGGTGATCTGGTGCAGCACCGAGCGCAGCTCGGTGCGGGTGAGACCGTTGGTGAGCGCACCGCGGAAGTGCAGTTCCCACTCGTGCATGCGGCCGAGCGCGGCGATCATGCCGAGGTTGATCATCGAACGCTCCCGGAACGTCAGTGCGTCGTCGGCCCACGCCAGACCCCAGCAGAACTCGGTGACGACCTCCTGGAACTCCCTGTTGAAGTCGTCCGCCCCCGCCAGGTTGACCTCGACGTATTCTGCGCCGAGGACCGCCTTGCGGGCGGCCAGCCCTCTCTCGAACCGCTCGCTGCTCATCACGCTCCTCTCGTAGTGCGGCAAGCCTGGTCGACGGCCTCCACGGTCTGCTCGAAGTCGGCATCGGTGTGGGCGGTCGACACGAAGCGGCGCAGGCCCGGAATGACGTTGATGCCCCGCCGCATGAGCTCCACGTCGAACGCCACGTCGGCCGCCCGGTCGGAAGCCAGCAGGTCGGTGTACGAAGCCGGAGGCTCGGCGATGTGGAGGATCTGCCACAGCGACCCGACTGCGGCGACGATGGCGGGGCGGCCGTGGCGGTGCAACACGTCGCCGATCTCCTTCGCGAGCGAGGCGGTGCGGGCGGCGAGCCGATCGTAGAAGCCGGGCGTGCGGAGCGCCGCCAGCGTCACCAGGCCCGCGGCGGCCCCGAGGGGGTTGCCGTGCAGCGTGCCGGACGCGTAGACGTAGCCGGACGAGCTCTTGCGGGCGGGGTGAGCCTGGTCGATCAGCTCAGCCTTGCCGGCCACCGCGCCGATCGGCCCGCCGCCTCCGATGATCTTGCCGTAGGTGGCGACGTCGGAACGCACCCCGTAGTGCTCCTGGGCGCCGCCGTAGGCGAGCCGGAAACCGGTCACCACTTCGTCGAAGATCAGCACCGCCCCCAGCTCGTCGCACACTTGCCGGACGCCCTCGAGGAAACCTGAACGCGGCTCGATGATCCGCTGGACCGGCTCGACGATGATGCCCGCCAGGTCGGCGGCGTTGCGGGTGGCGATGGCCCGCAGCCGCTCGAGGTCGTTGTACGGCGCGACCAGCATCGTGTCGACCACCACCGGCGGGGTGCCGTCGGTGAAGGGAGCGCCCCGCGGATACGGGCTGGGCGCGGCCGGCGAGACACCGATCCCGGCGTAGTCGTGGTTGCCGTGGAACGCGCCTTCGAACTTGAGGATCTTCGACTTGCCGGTGTACGCACGCGCCATGCGCATCGCGTAGGCGGTGGCCTCGGAGCCGGTGGTGGTGAACACCATCCGCTCGGCTCCCGGGACGGCGTCGACGATCTGCGCCGCCAGCTCGATCGCCACGTCGCTGAGCGCGCCGTACTGGTGCTGGCTGCGGGCCGCCTGGCGCTGGACGGCGTCCACCACAGCCGGATGCTGGTGGCCGAGGATCAGGGCCCCGGCTCCGCAGACGTAATCCACCCACGAGCGTCCGTCTGCATCTTCGATGCGGGCGGCCGACGCCGACACGATGGTCATGTTCACGTCGGGCGGGTTCAGCCGCGTACCCAGCGCCCCGCCGGGAAGCACCCGCTCGGCAATCTCCCGATACGCGGCCGCCGTCCTCACGCCCGCGTCCTCTCGTGGCCGGGGTCCCAGACCGCCTCCGGGAGGACCACCGCCGGCCGCGGCTCCCCGAGCACCAGGACCGACATTTCGGTGCCGGGCTCGGCCCGATCCGGGTCGACGTACGCCCAGGCCAGGGACCTCCCGGTCGTGAAGCCGTAGGCGCCGGTGGTGACCACCCCGATGCGCTGCTCACCGGCGAACACCCCCTCGCCGCCGAGGCAATCGGCGTCGAGGTCGCCGGGGTCGACGTCGAGGTAGGCGAGCTTCCAGCGCCGCGGCTGGTCGAGGGCCTGCTTGCCAACGAAGTCCTTCTCTGGGCGCACGAACCGGTCGAGGCCGGCCTCGTGCGGCATCACCTCGTTGGTCATGTCGGCTGAGACCTTGTAGCCCTTCTCCATCCGCATCGAGGTGAGGGCGTGCGAGCCGAAGAAGCCCACGCCCAGGGGCTCGCCCGCCGACGCCAGCGCCTCGAAGACGTGCGGCATCGATGCCATCGGCACGTGCAGCTCCCAGCCCAGCTCTCCGGTGAACGACACCCGCAGCGCCCGCACGGGCTTTCCGGCCACCTCGATCTCCCGCACCGACAGCCAGGGGAAAGCATCGCTGCCGAGATTCGCTTCGGTGGCCCCTGCGAGCATGTCGCGGCTGCGAGGCCCGGCGACCGCCAGCACGCCGTAGTCGTCGGAGACGTTGGTCACCGTCACGTCTTCACCGGGCAGCCGGTGCCCGACGAGCCAGTCGAGGAACCGCACTTCGCCGACCGCCGCCCCCACCAGGTAGAAGCGGTCGGCGGCGAGGCGCGCGATCGTGAACTCGATCTCGACCATCCCCTGCTCCGTGAGCAGGTAGGTGAGGCCCATCCGGCCCACTCGAGGGATGCGACCGGTGGTCAGCCGGTCGAGGAAGTTCTTGGCGTCGGCGCCGGAGACGTCGTACTTGGCGAAGGCGGTCAGGTCGGCGAGGCCGACCCGCTCCCGCACCGCCGCCACCTCCTCGGCGACCGCCTTGTGCCATCCGGCTCTGCGAAAGGAGTGGATGTCCTCTTGAGGCCAGCCCGGCGGCGCGAACCAGCGGGGCCGCTCCCAACCGAACACCTCTTCGAACACCGCACCCCGATCCCTCATCTGCGCGTAGACGGCCGAGGTGCGGTAGGGCCGACCCGCGGTGCGGTTCAGGCCCGGGTAAGGGATCTCGTGGCGGAGCAAGTAGTCCTCGTGGGCCTTGGTGCGGTTGTAGTCGGGAGTGGCGAAGTCGCCGTAGCGGCGCGGGTCGAACGCCCGCAGGTTGATGGTCGTGGCGCCGTGCACGATCCACTTCGCCAGATACATCGTGGCCCCGGGCCCCCACGCCACCCCGACCTGGCTGCCGTTGCAGTACCAGTAGTTCTCGAGACCGGGAGCGGGCCCGAGCAGCATGTTGCCGTCGGGGGGATGGGTGATGGCGCCGTGAATCGCCCGCTGGATGCCGTAGTCGGCGAGCACCGGCATACGCTCGAACGCGGCCTCCAGCCACGGGGCCACGCGGTCGTAGTCGGGGGGGAACAGGTGATGGTCGGCGTCCCAGGGAGTTCCGTCCTCCCACACGGAATTGGGGTTGGCCTTCTCGTAGATGCCGATGAGCCCCGCGGCGCGCTCCATGCGGATGTAGCCCGAAACCTGGGCGGCGTCCCGCACCACCGGCAACTCCTGCTCCAGTTCCGCGAACTCGGCCACCTCTTCGGTGACGAAATAGTGGTGCGTCATCGGGACGATCGGGATGCGGAGGCCCACCCACTCCCCCACCTGGCGGGCGTAGGTGCCGGCGGCGTTGACCAGCACCCGGCATGTGTACGAGTCGCCGCCGGCGGTGTCGACACGCCAGCGGCCGTCGTCGCGGCGGACCGTGTCGGTGACCAGCGTGCTGCGCTTCACGGTGGCGCCCCGGCCGCGGGCACCGGCCACGAAGGCGGCCGCGGCGCCGGCCGGGTCGAGGTGGCCGTCGTCGGGAGTGTGCAGCGCTCCCAGCACCCCTTCGAGGTTGTAGAAGGGGTGCAGCTCGGCGATGCGCTCCGGGCCGACCACCTCCATGCGATTGCCGACCCCGCGCCCGATCGACACCGTGTAGTGGAGCCAGTCCATCTCGTCGGGGTGGTAGGCGAGGCGCACCGACCCGGGGTTGTGC
>CAYGCW010000264.1:0-4238 GCA_964348465.1 uncultured Acidimicrobiia bacterium
AGTCCGTCCCCTCGGGGGTGATCCGGTAGATGCGCCGCGCCGGCCCGGTCGGCGATGTCTCCCAGGCCGACGCCACGAGCCCCTCGAGCTCCATCGATCGCAACGCCCGGTACAGCCCTCCGGGATCAACGGTGATCAGGCCCAATGAGCGCAACTGGTCGACGAGGTCATACCCGTAGCTGGGGCGCTCGGCCACGAGCAGCAGGAGACAGTGCCGCATGAAGTTGCGCGGCAGGCCGCCCAACGGCTCGGTGCCGGGGCTCACACTCCGCTCCGCTCCGGCTGCGCCCTGTCCGCGGCGCATGCTTCGGATTCTTCGATCGAACGGTGGCACCAGCACTCGGGACCACACTCGCCGTGCGCCGGATTTGTCAGCTCGGCGAACTCGTCGGCGAACACCCGGGCTCCCTCCGCTCGGCCCTGCGGCGAAAGGGCGTACCGGTCCCCCGTCTTCTTCAGGTACCGCTCGCCGACCAGCCGGTCGAGATGGCTCAACCCGACTGTGGCGTCCACCCCCATGTAGCGGGCCAGGGTCGGGGCGTCGATCTCGGTGCCGAGACCCTCGCCCTCGATCCAGAACATCACCTGGAGGATCTCCTCCCGCCAGTAGAGATTGCGAAGTGCCGGCGTCTTGGGCTCGCCCATCGCGCTCATGCTTCAGTCACCTCCTCGGCAAGTGCTGTGATCGCGGCGATGCCGGGGCTGTCCGGCTGGGTGTCGATCGGCGCCTCCCCCCGCCGCTCGGCCTCGGCGAACGCCGGGTCGAAGGGCACGCTCCCCAGCAGCCGGTAGCCGTGGGCCGCGCAGAACTCGGGAAGGATCGCGTCGTCGCCGGAGCCAACCTTGTTGGCCACGATTCCCAACTTAGTGATGCCGAGATCGGCGGCCAGATCGTGGTATCGGCGGGCCGTCTCCATCGACTTGAAGTAGGGCTCCGCCACCAGGACCATCGCGTCGAGGAACTCCGAGGTGGCCCGCGTGAAGTGCTCCGGCGACGCTTCGAGGTCGACCACCACTGTCGCATAGTCGGTCGGGATCTCCTTCAGCACCCCACGGACCGTGGAGTGGGCGCCGCACATTCACCCGCCGCCGGCGCTGCCGGGCCGGCCCATCGTGAGCAGTCGTATGTCGCCCGGGGCATCCACGGCGTACTCGGCGAGAATTCCCTCCAGCGAACGGCTGAGCACCACGGTCTCGCGGCCATCGACGATGCGATGCTCGAGCAGGTCGTGAGGCAACGGCCGGCCGGTGTCGAACTGCCGCTGCGGCACCCCGAGGGTGGGGCCGAGGTTCGGGTTCAGGTCGGCGTCGATGGCGACCACCCGGTCGCCGGCCGCAGCGCGGGCCCGGGCCAGCGTACCGGCGATGGTCGTCTTTCCCGCCCCGCCCTTGCCGGCGATGCCGATCTTCATGCCCGAGAGCATATCAGTGAGCCTGCGGCGGCACTCCGGGCCTAGATGTTCGACACATTTACGCGCTGGTGGCGGAGACACTTGACTGGGCGAGGCGGTCGCGACGGGAGGTGCTGTGCGGGGTCGAGAGTTGTTCATCGTCGCGGCATTCCTGACGCTGGCGGCGTCCTGTTCCGACGGCGGGGGTGGAGGCGGCACCCTAGCCGTGGCCATCACTTCCGACCCCGGACACCTCAACCCTGCGATCACCACGAGCGGCGCAGTGCACACCGCGTCCGAGTTGATGTACAACGGACTGTTGGGCCGCGACGAGCTGGGAGGCGCCGTTCCCGAGCTGGCGGAGAGCTGGGACGTCGAGGAAGACGGCGCCGCATACCGGTTCCATCTCCGGTCCGGCGTCACCTGGCACGACGGGGAGCCGTTCACCGCGGCCGACGTCAAGTACACGTTCGAGGAGGTGCTGCTCCAGTTCCATGCCCGCGCCAAGGCCTCGCTCGCGCCGGCGCTGGTGTCGATCGACACGCCCGACGACGAGACCGTGGTGTTCCGGTTCGCCCAGCCGTACGCTCCGCTGCTCCAGCAACTCGACGCCACGGAGGCGCCGATCCTCCCTCGCCACCTGTACGAGGGCACGGACCCGCTGGAGAACCCGGTGAACGTGGCGCCGGTGGGGACGGGCCCGTTCCGTTTCGTCTCCTACTCGCCAGGGTCCGAGATCGAGCTCGAGGCCAACCCGGATTACTTCAAGCGCGGGCTGCCCGAGCTGGACCGGGTGGTGATGCGAATCATCCCGGACTCAGGCACCCAGATCGCGGCCCTGGAGAACGGCGAGGTCGACTACGTCTGGAACGTCCCCGGCCCGGACTTGGAGCGCCTCCGCGCCGACGCCGACCTCGAACTAGGCCAAACGGCGTACAACCCGGGAGGCGCCAACTGCATCATGACGGTGGCCTTCAACCTCAACCGGCCCGCGCTGCAGGAGCGCGATGTGAGGCGAGCCATCGCCCATGCCGTCGAGCGGCAGTCGTACCTCGACCAGATCCTGTTCGGCGCAGGCGCCGTCGCGATGGCGCCGATGTCGAGCGGGATACCGTGGGCACATCCCGACGGCCTGGCGTTGCCGGAGTTCGACCCGGCTGAAGCGGCGCGGCTGCTGGATGGAGCCGGGTGGATCGCCGACGGCGGCAGCACCCGCGTCGCCCGCGGCGTTCCCGATGTAGAGGACGGGACGCCGCTCGAGCTCGACTTCCTGGTGTTCCCGAGATTCGCCAGGTACGGCGAGTTGCTCCGGGACCAGCTCGGGCAAGTGGGAGTCGGCCTGAACGTCCGGCCGCTGGAGCCTGCCGTGTTCGCCCCGACCGTGTTCCAGGACCGGGACTTCGACATGAACGTGATCTCCTACTGCAACGGACCCGATCCGGAGATCGGCGTACGCCGCATGTACCACTCGTCGCAGATCGGCACTGCCCCCTTCACCAACGCCGCTCATTACTCCGACCCGGTCGTCGACACGCTCTTCGACCTGGCGGGCGCCACCGTCAGTACGGAGGATCGATCGGAGGTGTACAGGGAGATCCAGCAGATTCTCGTGGACGAGGTCCCCTACTTCTGGCTCGTCGAGACGAGAAGCACCCGGGCCTGGGCCGCCCGATGCACGGGCTTCAAGCCGTGGACAGGGCTGTTTGCCGAGGAGGCCTCGTGTGACGAATGACCCGTGAGCGCCCGTTACCTGCTGCGGCGGCTGGGCCAGCTCGTCCCGACCGTCGTGCTCATCGTCTCGCTGACGTTCCTACTGCTGCACCTGGCACCGGGAGATCCGGTGGTGGCTCTGGCCGGGGAGAGTGGTGATGAGGCCTATTACGAGGCGATGCGGGTCCGCTTCGGGCTCGATCAATCGATCCCCGAGCAGTTCGCCACGTATGTAGGCAACGTCCTGCGCGGCGACCTTGGTACCTCGTTCGTACACGGTCGGCCCGCCATGTCCGTGGTATTGGACCGCTTGCCGGCGACGCTGCTGCTGGCCGGATCGGCGCTGGCGCTCTCGACGATCATGGGTATCTGGCTCGGGCTGGTCGCGGCCCGCCGCCGCCATGGTCCGGTCGACGCCGCGCTGCGGACCATCGGGCTGGTCGGCTACGCCACGCCGAACTTCTGGCTCGCCCAGGTCGCCGTCATCACGCTTGCGCTCGGGGCGGGGCTGTTCCCGGTCCAGGGGATCAGCGACGCCCGGTCGACCGCCACCGGGCTCGGCGCCGTCGTAGACGTGATGCACCACCTCGCCCTCCCGGTCTTGGTGTTGGGCTTCAGCGGACTGGCGCTGACGATGCGTCTGGTGCGGGCCGGGATGATGGAAACGCTCGAACTCGACTACGTGCGGACGGCGAAGGCGAAAGGGCTGGGAGAGCGGCGGGTGTTGTGGCACGCGCTGCGCAACGTCCTCATCCCGGTGGCCACGGTGACGGGTGCTCGGATCGGCATGTTCTTCGCCGGGGCGGTCCTCGTGGAAGTGGTCTTCGCGTGGCCCGGCGTGGGACGGCTGCTCCTGGCGTCGGCCCAGGCCCGCGACCTCCCGGTCCTACTGGCGATCTTCCTGCTGGTATCGCTCGGGGTGGTGTTGGCGAACCTCGTGACGGATGTGGTGTATGGCAGGCTCGACCCGCGCATCAGCTACGACTGAATCGACGGGGCGGTCCCGCCGGCATCGCTGGTGGCGCCGCTTCACCCGAGACCGCGCAGGCCTCATCGGCCTCTCCGCCATGACCGTCCTGGTGACGCTCGCAGTGCTGGCCCCGGCGCTGGCTCCGGCCGGCCCCTTCGAACGAGGCG
>CAYGCW010000265.1:0-4234 GCA_964348465.1 uncultured Acidimicrobiia bacterium
GCAAGATCCGCAAGTTCGTGTTGCGCGAGAAGGAGTGGGCCGGCCACGAGGGCCGCATCCACGGGGGCACCGCCGGGTAGGTCGCCGCCGGGCCTACTCTCTCGACCGATGGCCGCCACCCACTCCACCGTCGACATCGGCGGACCCGTGCACGTGGCCGACTACGGCGGCGTCGGGACGCCGATCGTCTGCGTCCACGGCCTGGGCGGTTCCGCCACCAACTGGATGGCGGTGGGCCCGGGCCTGACAGAGCACGGGCGGGTTCTGGCGATCGACCTCCCGGGGTTCGGGCGTACCCCCGCGGCCGGCCGCACGATCTCCATGCGCGGTTTCCAGCAGTTCGTTGCCCGTTTCCTGCGAGAGCACGTCGACGAGCCGGCGGTGCTGTTCGGCAACTCGATGGGCGGGGCCGTTGCGCTCGTCCAGGCCGCGGTAGACCCGGAATGGGTGCAGGCCCTGGTGCTGGTCGACCCGGCCCAGCCCCGGCCGCCCGGCGGGCCGATCGACTGGGAGGTCGCCAAGCCGTTCCTCACCTACGCGCTCCCGGGCCTCGGCGGGGCCTACGTCGAGCGGCGGCGCCGCGAGCTCACACCAGAGGAGATCACGCGCGAGGTCTTGGAGCTGTGCTGCGTCGACCCGACCCGGGTCCCCGCCGACGTCGTGGCTGCCGGCATCGAGACGCGACGCCACACCGCGGCCCAGCCCGACTCGGCGGCGGCGTTCGTCAAGGCGGCCCGATCCCTGATGGCGACGCTGGCGTTCCGCCGCCGAGTCGAGAAGATGGAGCAGACGATCCGGGCCCCGGCTCTCATCGTTCACGGCGCCCAGGACCGCCTGGTGTCGCTGGCGGCGATCGAACATCTGCACCGGGTCCGGCCGGACTGGGACCTGCACGTCTTCGAGGACGCCGGCCACGTGCCGCAGCTCGAGGTGCCGGAGGCCTTTCTCGCCGTCGTCGGCGGGTGGCTGGCTCGCACCCTCGAGCGGGCCCGCGGGGAGGCGTAGTAGTGCGCCAGCTCACCGGCCTCGACGCTTCGTTCCTGAACTTCGAGACGCCCTCCATGCCCCTCCACGTTGGGTCCGTGAGCCTCATCGAACCGAACCCGGACGGCAAGAGCTTCGAGGAGATCCGAGAGATGGTGGAGAGCCGGCTGCATCTGCTGCCGCCGTTCCGGTGGCGGCTCGTGGAGGTGCCGTTCGGTATCGACCACCCGTACTGGATCGAAGACCCCCACTTCGATCTCGAGTTCCACATCCGCCACATCGCCCTCCCGGCGCCCGGAGACTGGCGCCAGCTCGCGGAGCAGGTGGCCCGCATCCACTCCCGCCCGCTCGATCGGAGCCGGCCGCTGTGGGAGATGTACGTCATCGAGGGCCTCGACAACGGCCTCGTGGCGGTGCAGACCAAGCTCCACCACGCCGCCATCGACGGCGTCTCCGGGGCCGAGATCCTCACGATCCTCCTCGACGTGGTGCCGGACCCGCCGCCGACGGACCCGCCGCCCCCGCCGGAGCCCGAAGTGGAGCCGCCGGCGTTGGAGTTGCTCGTGCGGGCCGGGGTCAACCTGACGCTGTATCCGCGCCGCGCCTGGCAGGCGGCTCGCAAGACCGCCACCGCCCTGCCGTACGTCGGCCACTACCTGCGCAACGCCCTCCCGGTGATCCGGCCCACCGCCGACGTCATGTTCCAGCCCAAACTCCAGGCGCCGCCGACGCCGTTCAACGCTCCGGTGACCCCGCATCGCCGGGTGGCGTTCGGAACGCTCTCGCTGTCGAGGATCAAGGACATCAAGAACGCGGCCGCCGTCACCGTCAACGACGTCGTCATGGCGCTCTGCGCCGGCGCGTTGCGCCGCTACCTCCACGAGCACGACGCGCTACCCGAAGCTCCCCTGCAGGCGATGGTGCCGTTCTCGCTCAGGACCGACGAGCAGCGGGGCCAAATGGGCAACCAGGTGGCGGCGCTGGTGGCCTTGCTTCCCACCAACGTCGCCGCCCCTGCGGAGCGGCTTGCCAGGGCCCACGAAGCGATGGCGGTGGCGAAGTCCCAGGGCGCCACCCCTGCCGGGCTCCTCCAGGACTACTCGCACTTCGCCCCGCCGGCGGTGGCGGCCAGGGCGGCCCGGCTGATGACCCGTCTCGACCTGGCCCGGCGGCTCCGCTCGCCGATCAACGTGGTGATCTCCAACATCCCCGGCCCGCGCATCCCCCTGTACTTCGCCGGAGCGCAGCTCCACCACCTGTTTCCGGTCTCGGCGATCTCGGAGGGAGTCGGGCTCAACATCACCCTCCAGAGCTACATGGACAACCTCGACTTCGGGCTGATCGCCTGCCGCGAGCAGGCCCCCGACCTGTGGCGGCTGTGGGAGCTGATCGAAGAGGAGGCCGAGGTCCTGGCGGAGGCTGCCGGAATCTCCTAGACGAGAGGGGCTTCGACGGGCCACTCGCCCACCCGCACCGTCTCCTCGAGCTGCGGGGGGATCCGGAACGGCTGCCACTCGCCGGGCGGCTGGGCCAGGCGATCGGCGATGATGTAGAGGGCGGCGGGATGGACGCCGATACCGATGTGGGTGGCGCCGCGCACCTCGATGTTCTCCCGCTCCGGACCGGGATCGTCGAGGCAGGCACGCCAGTCCACGATGCCGTCCCAGCGTGTGAAGATCGAGGTGGCCGGCACCGTGAGCGGCAGCCTGCGGTTCATCGAGTACGGCTCGGCCACCTTCTCGACGTAGCGGGACTGGTAGAGGGTGGAGGCGCGGCTGCGGTCGCCGTTGTTCATCCGGAACGGGCTGACGAGCGTGATCACCTGTCGCACCATGTCGGGGTTGTGGCGGGCCATCGCCCTGGCATACAGACCGCCCAGGCTCCAGCCGATGATCGAGACGGGCCCGTCCTCGGCCAATTCGGCGAAGCGGCCCCCCAGACCGGTCACCGTATCCGGGTGTGGCCCTTCGTTGCGGCCGAGGCCCCAGCCGTGGGCGGAGTAGCCGGTGCGGTTGAGGAACCGGCGCAGCGGCCGGGTCGAGGTGTCGTTGGCCATGAAGCCGGGAAGGACCAGGACCGGGTGGCCGTCGCCCTTCGGAACGGAGCCGAGCAACTTGCGAGAGGCGAGCATCCCGACGTACTCGGTGACGGCGCGTGCCTCCAGGGCGGTGAGCACCAGATTGGGGACGCGATAGCGGCCGGCCACAGCTGTCATCTTAGGCGGAGCCGGCCTCCGACCCGAAGGTCTCCTCCGGACCGGTCACCACGGCCGAAAGCCCGGCAGCGCCTGCCGGGTCAGCAGCAACCCCCGCCCCGAAGCGCTGCCGCACCAGAGCGCGTCGTCGTAGGGGATCCAGAGCAGCGTGCGGGCTCTGATGCGGGCGGCGAACTCGGTGCCGACCGGGCAGGCGTCGGGTACGTCGCCCCTGGTGATCGAGTCGACGTAGGTGGAGGTCACCAAGAACTGCTCGATCCCGGTGTCGAAGAACGTGGTCCGGGCGTCGTCGAGGGCGCGCAGCGCAGCCGAGCGCATTCCGCTGGGCACATCGCCGAGCCCGTCGTCGCTCGAGTTCGACGGCAACCACCACGCCAGCCATCCCAGCGCGGCGCCGAAGGCGACGGCGACCACCAGGCCGAAGAACCGCCGCAGCCGATTGCGGAGCTCCGACCTTTCGGGGGCGCGCTCGATCCGCCGCCGCTCCCTCCGGGTCAGCTGCTCCGTAGCCATGTTCTCGAAAGGGTCTGCCACCAAGACCCCCACTCTACGGGAAGTCGCGAAATCCTCTCCCGCCGCAGGCGGGCCGGGAACCTCTAGCATCCCGGCGTGGGGCTCGAGAGGCTTTCGGACGACGGCACGCTCCGCATTCTCGCCGTGGATCATCGGGATTCGCTGCGGGCCATGCACGAGGATGCCCCCGCCGCAGCCATCGTCGACTTCAAGCGCGCTCTGGTGAGCGCGGTGCGCGACGGCGTCTCCGGGGTGATGCTCGACCCGGAGTACGGCATCGGGCCCGGCAGGGCGTCGGAGGTCGCCAAGGTCGGATTCATCGCCGCACTCGAAGCGCAGGGGTACCTGGCCGACCCGAGTGTCGACAGCACCACGGTGCTCACCGGCTGGGGCGTGGCTGCCGCCCGGCAGGCCGGCGCCGCCGGCATCAAGCTGCTCGTGCTCCACGACGCGCTCGCGGGCGGCGTCTCACCCCGCCAGGTCGACGTGATTCGCCGGGTAGTGACCGACGCCGCCGCGCCC
>CAYGCW010000266.1:0-2872 GCA_964348465.1 uncultured Acidimicrobiia bacterium
GCCTTCTCGGCGAGGGCGCCGTGGCCGATCTCGCGGCGCTTCGGTCCCCGCATGAAGCCGGTCTCCCCGGTGGAGAACGGCGGGAAGTTGTAGTGGTGCATGTAGCGCTTGCTCTCCTCGATGGAGATCGTGTCGAGCATCTGCTCCATGCGCAGCATGCCGAGCGTCGCCACGTTGAGCACCTGGGTCTCGCCCCGCTGGAAGAGGCCGGAGCCGTGGGCCTTGGCGATCACGCCGACCTCGGCCGACAGGGAACGGATCTCGTCGGGGCGGCGGCCGTCGAGCCGCACGCCGTCCTCGATGACCCGGCGGCGCATCGTCTGCTTCATGACGGCGCCGAACGCCTTGACGGCGCCGGCCCGGTCCTCGTGCTCATCTCCGATGTCGAGGGCGGCCAGGGTCGCTTCGAGCGCCTCGGCTTCGGCGGCCCTGCGCTCCATCTTGTCGGCGATCGCGACGACGTTGCCGACGTGCGCGGCCGCGGCTTCCTCGACCCGGGCCAGCAGCTCATCGCTATAGGGCTCGACGGGGATCCACGGGACGGGCTCCGGCGACGCCAGGCGTTCCTTCAGCTCGAGCTGGAGGTCGATGAGCTCGGCGATGTACTGCTTGGCCTCCTCCAGGCCGCAGGCCACGGTGGCCTCGTCGCTGGGGGGCGCGCCCTCGGCGACGAGGCGCAGCGCGTCCTCGGTGGCGCCGGCCTCGACCATGACCAGGTCGATGCCGCCGTCCTCGTTGCGGCCTCCGACCACCACCAGATCGAACACGGCATTGCCGAGATGCTCGTGCGTGGGCATGGCGACCCACTCGCCGTCGATGAGCCCCATGCGGACTCCGCCGAGCGGCCCCTCGAAGGGAATCGGGCTGACCGTCAGTGCCGCCGAGGCGCCGTTGAGGGCCAGGACGTCGTAGGGGTTCTCCTGGTCGACGGACAGGATGGTGGCGATGACGTGCGTCTCGGACTTGAAGTCCTTGCGGAACGACGGGCGCAGCGGCCGGTCGATCAGGCGGGCGGTGAGGATGGCCTTCTCGGTGGGTCGCCCTTCCCGCCTGAAGAAGGACCCGGGGATGCGTCCCACCGCGTACATGCGCTCTTCCACGTCGATGGTGAGCGGGAAGAAGTCGATCCCTTCCCGCAGGCTGCGGCTGGCGGTGGCGGTGGTGAGCACCTCGGTGCCCCCTGCCGAGATGACGACGGCGCCGTCGGCCAACTGCGCCAGCTTGCCGGCCCGCAAGACGATGTCCGCCTCGCCGATCCGGCGGCGTACCGTGACTTCTGACACGGCTTTCTCTCCTTTGTTGGGGGAGAGCACGCCAATTACCAGTCGTCACGCCTCGAGGTGAAGCGAGGGGTGGCCACTGACAACTGGCGCATCTCCCGTGGCTATCGCACCGGATATGAGGAACGGCGGGCACTCGCCCCCCGTCCGCCCGGCGTCAGCGCCGGAGACCCAGCCTGGAGATGAGCGTTCGGTACCGCTCGACGTCCTGACGCTTCAGGTAGTCGAGCAGCCGCCGCCGGCGCCCCACCATCATCAGCAGACCACGACGGCTGTGGTGGTCGTGGTCGTGCACCCGCAGGTGCTCGGTGAGATGGTTGATGCGCTCGGTGAGCAGCGCGACCTGGACCTCGGGCGAACCCGTGTCGGCGTCGTGCGTGCCGTAATCGGCGACGATGGAAGCTTTGTCTCTCATGGAGTTCTCCGCGCGGAACGACCGCTCCGGCGCCCGCATGGTAGCAGGCCGCGGCGCGTAACCGATCGAGCCGGCGCGGGCCCGGGAGCATCAGCTCCCGACCACGGCCTCCAGCTCGATCTCCACCTTCCAGGCGGGGTCGATCAAGGCGGCCACGACGACCATGGTGGCGGCGGGGCGGGCATCGCCGAAGATCTCCCGGTGGGCGCGGCCGATCTCGCCGGCCTCGCCGGGGTCGGTGATGTACACGCGGGTGCGGACGACGTCGGACAGCGACGCCCCCAGGTCGGCGAGCGCCTCGGCCGCGATCTCGCCGCAGCGGAACATCTGGCCGTAGGCGGTGTCAGCCACCTCCCGGCCCGGCGGCGGCACCGGGGCGGTGCCGGCGACCAGCACCCGGTCCCCGACTCGCACCGCGCGGGTGAAGCCGTAGGCGTCCTCGTACGGCGACCCTGAGCCGGCCCGGCGGCGTTCCATGGTCGGCAGCGTAACGGCGGCGCAGACGCAGGCCGAGCCGGTTACAGTTCGCGGGCCGCGACGATGGAGGTGTGATCTTGGAACCACGAGGGCTCAGCACGCCGGGAATCCCCAGCGTCCCCCCGACCGAAGCACAACGCATGGTCGAAGCGGGGGCGCTGCTCGTTGACGTGCGTGAAGTCGACGAGTTCCAGCAGGTCCGCATCCCCGGCGCGAGCCTGATGCCGCTCTCCGCCCTGTCCGAGGCCTATACGAAGCTTCCCAACGACCGGCCCGTCGTCCTCTACTGCCGCTCCGGGGCCCGCTCGGGGAACGCCGTCGCCGCCCTCACCGCCCAGGCCGGCATGACGAACGTCCACAACCTCGAAGGCGGCATCGTCGAGTGGTACGAGGAAGGGCTGCCGATCAGCACCGACCACGTGGCGATACCGGCCGAGTACCTTCCCTTCCAGCTGACCGAGCCGGATCTCGCCCACAAGGCGATG
Source organism: uncultured Acidimicrobiia bacterium (assembly GCA_964348465.1). Lineage (GTDB taxonomy): Bacteria > Actinomycetota > Acidimicrobiia > Spongiisociales > JAOTWH01 > CAYGCW01. The sequence continues at coordinate 2,658 of CAYGCW010000266.1, forward strand.
GAGGCCGGCGAGCTGCGCTGGGTCGTCGACGTGCGTACCGAGCCCCAATTCGCGACCGGCCACCTCCCCGGGTCGCTCAACATCCCCGTCAACCAGCTGCCGATGCGCTACCACCAGCTCCCGCGGGCAGAGCCGATCCTGATCACGTGCGACCGCGGCGAGGTCAGCCTGCTGGCAGCCCGCCTGCTCACCGACCTGGACTTCAGCGACGTCTC
>CAYGCW010000266.1:2981-4227 GCA_964348465.1 uncultured Acidimicrobiia bacterium
CCCAGCCGAGCTGACGCCGGTCTGCCGTCGACAAGCGGCCCAATCTGCGACCGCCGGGACGGGTCCAAGACCCGCAAGGAGAAAGGGCCGGCGTCACCACCGGCCCTTTCTCGCGCATCCGTTGGCACGCCGGTCAGAACGGGAAGAACCCCGAAACGCCGCGCACCACCAGCATGTCGGCGCTGCTGTCGCTGGAGAGGAAGCCTTCGGCTCCGTCGAGGTCCAGGAAGACGAGATCGTTGGACACCCCGCCCGCCACCGACGCGGTGCGGCTCGTGGAACGGGAAGTGAACCGGCTGCGGATGCCATCGCTCGAGAAGCGGTCCGAGAACCGCGACTTGAACGTCGGTCCCTGCCCGGTCCATTCGACGGCCACGTCGGCCTCCTCGGGACCGAGCGGCACGCACACGACGTCGAATTCGAATCCCTCGCCGTTCTCGACCGGCTCGCTGTGCGTGCAGGACTCCCCGAAGAACACCAGGCTCGCGTCGACGGAGGCGCTCCGCAGCTTGCGGTCGATGTGGTACTGATCCGGCGTGAGGGACGCCCCCGCGAACCAGCTGACGAAGGTGGATTCGCCGCTCTCGGGGTCGAAGCACTCTTCGAAGAGGCTCACGAACAGGTCGGCGAACTGGAACGGCGGCTGCTGACGGTTCTTCGACCGGCCTTCGTTGACGAAGAGGTCACCGGAGCGGAAGCACTCCCCGTCGAACGAGCCGGTGAACGCGGCCGCCGACCGACCCCGGAAGGAGCTCTTGAAGATGGCCGGCTTCCCGGTGGGCCGGGCGGGCTCGCCGAACGCGATCTCCAGCGTGGCCCCCGGCGGCGCCTCGAAGAACGCGCCGGCCTGGACCAGGTAGGTGACGCCGGGCTCCACCATCACCGTGAGCTGGGCCTCGAGGCCGAAGAGCGTGTCGTCGTTGCAGGCAACGAGCGCGGCATCGTCGAATCCGGTCCCGGTCCACACGGCCAGGGCGGTGTCGAAACCGGACCCGGCGGTGTCGATCGTCACCGCCGCTTCCCCATCGAGGGTCAACGCGTACCACACCGTGTTGCCGAATGGGGCACAGGTCTCGGTTGGCTCGTCAGGCTCGAGCGTCGCCGAGTCCATCTCCGGCACCGAGTCGGCGAACGGAATCTCCGTCACTTCCACTGCGTCGGCCAGGTCGTCGTTGGTTGGCTGGGCCCACGCTGCCTGTGCCGGCACCAACAGCACCACCAACGAAAAGACGCCGACGATCGACAA
>CAYGCW010000267.1:0-4205 GCA_964348465.1 uncultured Acidimicrobiia bacterium
CCGGCCTTGCGGAAGTACTTCGACACCATGATGTCGGTGGCGACCTGCGACCACACGGCGGGGATCTCGGCGCCGGTCATCTCGAACACCACCGACCCGTCCGGGTTGGTGATGCGGGAGTCCCGCCGGGTCCACTCGATGGTGGCGAACGGGTCCTGGCCCTCCACCGTGAATCGCCGTTCGATGCGCAAGCCTGCGCCGCTGCCGTTACCGCTCATCTATCGCTCCTCCACGGTCACCTGCCGCCCGGCAAGGCCCCTCAGCCTCTCAGCCGCCACCCTGACGGCCTCTTATCCACAGGCCACAAGATGTAGTGGTGGGGAAGCGGTCGATACCACGATATCTAGGGCTTGGGAGGTAATCGTAATCACAGCCGTGTAGTTCCGTCAAGGTATTTACGGATTTGTAGTTACGGGAGGTCCGCCGGGTCAAGCCGAGGGGCTGGTTTTGTTTCGCGACCGCTTAGGGCATCGCCAGCGCGACCGCTCCGAGCACCCCGGCGTCGGCCCCCAGTACCGGCGCCTGCGGAGCCGGCGCCGGGACGTAGCCGGCCAACGCGTCGGCCATCGCAGCAGCCGTCCGCTCCCGCAGCCCGGGAACCTCCAGCACCCCACCGGCCAGGACGATCGACCGCGGTGACAGCACCAGCGCCAGGTCGCCCAGGCCGAGCCCCAGGTAGTGCGCCTCCAGCACCCACGCCGGGTGGTCCGGCGGGAGGACGCCGGCGTCGTCCACGTCCCAACGCGCCGCCACAGCAGGGCCGGAGGCGAGGCCCTCGAGGCAGCTGCGATGAAAGGAGCAGGCGCCCTCGTAGGCGTCGTCGGGGTGGCGGGGCACCGACACGTGGCCCATTTCGGGGTGAGCCCGGCCGTGCAACGGGGTGCCGTCGATGACCACGCCGCCACCGATACCCGTTCCCACCGTCACGTACAGCAGCGGGTCCCCGCCGACGCCCCAGCGGGCCTCACCGAGGGCGGCACCGTTCACGTCGGTGTCGAATCCCCAGCGGGCGTCCGCGGCTGCTTCGCCGAGCCCCTCCTTCACGGCGCCGAGGACGTCGAAGCCGCGCCAGCCGCGCTTGGGGGTGGTGGTGACGTGCCCGTAGGTGGCAGAGGCGGGATCGAGGTCGACCGGCCCGAAGGACGCGATGCCGACCCCGGCCAGCGGCCGGTGCGCAGCCTCTGCGAGTAGGAAGCCGACCACGGCCTCGATGGTGGCGGCGGGCTCGGGCTCCGTGTCGAAGCGGCCGCGGGCGACGATCACGGGCGGATCGCCGTGCTCGGCGATGGCGGCGACGAACTTGGTGCCGCCGGCCTCGATTCCTCCGTACAGCGCGGCCACGGCGGCGAACGTTAGCTCTCGCCCGCCTGCGGAGGCTCGACCTCGAACAGGATGTACGAGCACATGATCCGAAAGGCGAGGGAGAGCAGCACCAGGTACCCGAGGGCCGCCACGGCGCCGAGAGCGATTCGGCTGGCGAACGCCGCCCAGAGCCCGACGCCTACGGCGCCGAGGTCGAAGAGCATCAGGACGACGATGTCGATCGCCCCGTAGTTCCTCTCGACGTACTGGTGCGGGTCCTTCTCGCCGACCGATGCTCCCCGCCAGGCGCGGCCGAGGACGGCCAGGACCTCGCGGCCACAAGAGCGCGTGCCTTCGCGCTGCTTCTGCCCCGCGAACGACTCCCAGAACACCCCCTCGTAGACGGTCTCGACACGGTCACGCACGTAGACGCCGAGCGTGTGGATGCCCTTGACGTTCTTGGCGATCATCACGTCGTAGAGCACCGCGATGAGCGGGACGAACAGGAGACCGAGGACCCTAACGTCGACGCCCTTGATCCCCAGCTCCTCGGACGGCGACTGGGTCACCAGGAAGCCGATCAGCGCCCCCGTCGTGACCACCTTGGCGGCCACCAGGCTGCTGTGGTTGGTGACCCGCAGGTTGATCTCGGCGCGCATCTCCTTGAAGTACGCCACGACGAACTCGCACCACTCCGGGCTGCCCTGGCTGACGACCGGACGTGCCATGTCACCCCTTCCAGTCGGCATTCCCAGCCTACGCGTCGCAGCTTCGGATCTCTTCCCGCGGGGTTCCGGGATGGCGGCCGCGGCGTCGGAGGCGACGGGCCCGTCGCCTGCCCCGGGGTGCGGTAACACTGCCGTAACACGGCCGTGCCAGCATGGCCGGCCATGACCGCCGCCGGCTACCTCGATCTGCGCGCCGCCCTCGGCGTCGAGCGCATCGGCGCGGGGGGACGCGCAGTGTGCGCGGTGCTCACCGAAGCCATGGACGGGCTGCTGGAGAGGGCGGCAGCAACGCTGTCCGGCGTCGCCGTGGTGGCGGTCGGTGGCTACGGGCGGCGCGAGCTCTGCCTGCACTCCGACATCGACGTGATGCTTCTCTACGACGGCGCGTTGCCGGCCGACGCGGTGCAGCGGGTGCTCTACCCGCTGTGGGACGCCAACCTGGCGGTGGGCCACTCGGTGCGTACCGTGAAGGAAGCGCTGGCGGCAGCACGCGAGCCCGAGACGCTCACGGCGCTGCTGGATGCGCGGCTGGTGGCCGGGCAACCCGAACTCGTGGCAGAGTTGCAGCGCCGGCTCGGCAGGGGTCTGCGCAGGGGCAAGCTGGACGTGGCGCCGACGCTGGCCGCCGCGGAGCGGGCCCGCCGGGACGCCGAGCCCTATCCGACGCAGGACGTGGACGTGAAGCTCGGCAGAGGAGGGCTGCGAGCCCTGCACGCCTGGCATTGGGAGGCGCGAGCTGTGGAACTGGCCGGGGGCGACCCGAAGCCGCTTCCGGCGGCTCTGGAGGACGCCGCCGAGGTCCTCCTGGCCACCCGCAACGCCCTCCACGCCGCGGCCGGACGGCCGGAGAACCGTTTCGTGTTCGGCCTGCGCCCGGCGGCCGCCGCCTGGTTGGGCATGGACACCGGCGCGGCCGCCCGCCGTCTCTACGACGCGGCGCGGCGCGTGGACGGCGCCGCCCGGCCACGTATCCGTGAACCGGTGGCAGACCTCGGCCCGCTCGCCGGCGCGCCGTCGGGTGCCGACGGCGCCTGGCTGCCCGAGGAGGGGCAGGCACTCGTGGACCTGGCTGCGGCGGGGCCCGCCGGCTTCGACGCCTTCGCCGTGCTGGCGCAACAGCGATGGCTCGAGCGGGCGCTGCCCGAGTGGAGCCACGTCGTGGCGGCCCCGCAGCTGGTGCCCTTCCACGCCCATCCCGTGGACGTCCACCTGTGGCGAACGGCAGGCGAGGTGTTCGCCATCACCAGACCCGGCAGCGAGGAGCACTGGGCGCCCGAAGTCGCCGAAGATCTGGGCGGCATCGACGACGTGGTGATCGCCGCCCTGCTGCACGACATCGGCAAGGGCCTGGGCGGCGACCACTCGGAGCTGGGCGCCGGCCTGGCGGCCGCCGTCTGCGCCCGGCTCGGCCTACCGTCGGCGAGGGCCGAGAGGATCGTGAGGGCGGTCCGGCTGCACCTGCTGCTCCCCGACACCGCAACGCGGCGCGACATCGACGACCCGGTCGTCATCGGGCAAGTGGCGGACGCCGTCGGCGATCTCGACACCCTGCGGGTGCTGTTCCTGCTGGCCATCGCCGACGCCCGCGCCACCGGCCCCGAGATGTGGACGGAGTGGAAGGCGGTGCTGGTGAGCACGCTTTTCAGCAGGGTGGCCACCGAGTTCCGGAGGCGGGTCGCCGAGACCGGCCCCACCACCGAGCGCTCCCGCCGCCTGGCCGAGCTGGAGGCTGCCGCAGTACCCAGCTTCCGGCGTTCCGAGGTGCGGGCGCACGTGCGGGGCCTTCCCCCCGAGTACGTCGACACCTTCGCGGTCGGTGAGATCCTCGAGCACCTCGCACTACTCGGCGACGCACCGTCCGGAGAGCGGGTGTCGGTCGGGGCGACGCCTCCCGACCCGTTCGTGCGCGTGACGACGGTGGCACGCGACCGGCCCGGCCTCCTGGCGACCATCGCCGGCGTCTTCGCACTCTGCAACGTGTCGGTGCTCGACGCTCGGCTGTTCACGCGGGCGGACGGCCTGACCGTGGACACGTTTCGCGTGGAGGACGCTCTCGGGGGTGCCATCGACGCCGGTAGGTGGGATCTCGTCCGGCATCATCTTGACGCGGCCGCCGGCGGCGACCTGGATCTCGACGCGCGCGTCGCCGCCAAGGCCCGGGCTTACCGCGCCGAG
>CAYGCW010000268.1:0-1867 GCA_964348465.1 uncultured Acidimicrobiia bacterium
AGTTCCTGCGGGAGAACCCCGAGATCGCCGTCCAGCTCCAGGCCAAGGTCCTGGAGGCGGTCGGGCTCCTGGAGCCCGCCAGCGTCGAAGACGAGGCCATCGAGGAGCCGGTCGAAGAAGAGGCGTGATGCGCCGACGCTGACCGGCCAGTCGCGCGAACGTCGTCTCGTAGACGACGGCCCACGTGGCCGGCGTCGTTCGCGCCGACGAAGCTGACCGCCGCCGTCGAGAAGCAGATCGTCGCGCCGGTCGACGAGACGGCTGGCTGACCCGATGACTGAGATACCGACCCGCCGAAGGCCTCTAGTCGACTCCACCGAAGCCTGCATACGGTGACGATGCAGTCGCGCAGGGGGAGGGAGGTGCGCAATGCACTGGCGACGCTTCGTTCTCGGGGGCGCCATGGCGCTCGTCACGGGAGTCCTCATCGGCCAGCCGCCTGCCTCGGCGGCGACCATCACCGTGCGGTGTCCCGGTGACAGCCTCCAGGCGGCGATCGACGGCGCCGACCCTGGTGACTCGATCGCCATCGCAGCCGGGACCTGCTCTGAGAGTGTCACCGTCGACAAGAACCTGACCATCACCGGAGCGGGCCGGACGAGGACGGTCATCGACGGGTCCGGGGCCGGCACCAGCACGATCACAGTCCCTGCCGGCGTCAACGTGGTACTGAGCGGCATCACCGTGACGGGCGGCGATCACTCGTCCAACGGCGGCGGTATCTTGGTGGGGGTCGGCGCCACGCTGTCGCTGTCTCGTGCCGAGGTCAGCGGCAACCGCGCACTACGCGGCGGCGGGATGTACATGGCGGGCGGCTCGACCACCAATCTCACGGCCGTCACGATCACCGGGAACGAGGCCGCCGGCGCCCTTGCGGGGGGAGGGGGGATCCGCAATGTCGGCGATCTGTTCGCAACCGACACACTGATCGTGTCGAACCGCGCCCCGGTCGGTGGCGGGCTCATGCTCCCCGGCCCGCTCCCCACGGCCGAGCTCACGGACGTGACGATCCGCAACAACACCGCCAGCAGCGGCCCCGGTGGCGGCATCCTCAACAACGCCGAGCTGACCATCCGGTCCGGCGAGATCAGTCGCAACCATGCCCTGGCCGGCGAGGGCGGCGGCATCATCAGCGGCGGGACGGGGGCCTCGCTCTCGGTGACCGCGACCAGCATCACCGACAACACCTCGATGGGCGACGGCGCCGGCATCAACGTGTCCAACGGTCCAGCCACGGTCGATCGCACCACGATCAGCGGCAACCAGGTCACTGGATCCGGCAACGTCGGAGGCGGCGTCTATCTCGCGGGCTCGGCGACGCTCGACGTGACCAACAGCACCGTCTCGGGCAACACCGCGCCGAACGCGGGCGGTGGGCTGGCCACCGCTTCGAGTGCCGAAACGACCTTCGTGCACTCGACCATCACCGGCAACGAAGCATCTTCGTGGGGCGGCGGGGGCATCGCCGTGGGTGCCGCCGGCGGAGTCACGCTCACCGGCTCGATCCTGGCCGGCAACTCTGCGTCGAGCGGGCCGGACTGCAAGCCGGGCGTCACCTCTGCGGGCCACAACATCGTGGGCGACACCGCCAACTGCGTCGTTCCACCGGCGATCATCCCCGACATGCTCGACACCGACCCGAGGCTGGGGCCGCTGCGGGACAACGGCGGAACGACGATGACCCATGCGCCGGCCATCGACAGTCCTGCGCTCGACGCTTTCGCCGCGCCGTGCGGCGGCGGGGTGGAGGTGGATCAGCGAGCCCTGCCGAAGCCGATCCATGAACTCGATGAGTGCGATATCGGCGCTGTCGAGAACTACCCGCCGAGCCCGAAGAACGACACGTACAGCGTCCAGGTGGGTGGCA
>CAYGCW010000268.1:1877-4180 GCA_964348465.1 uncultured Acidimicrobiia bacterium
GCTGCTGGCCGACGGTCCGGCCCCGAGCGAGATCGAGGTCGCGTCCGTCCCAATCGAGGTGGCCGCCGACGGATACAGGTTGACCGTAGATCGCGTCCAGGTGGGTGGCACGCTGTCGGTCGGCCTGCCCGGCGTTCTCGAGAACGACATCGACCGCGAAGGCCACTCGATCCGGTGGTCGCACACGCACCCGGACGAGCCGGCTCATGGCACGCTCACCAGGCAGGCCACCGGCGCGTTCACCTACGTCCACGACGGTTCCGACACGACCTCCGACTCGTTCCGGTACTACGTGACCGATGGGACGCCGCGCTTCACGAGGGCCACCGTCACGATCACGATCACGCCGATCCCGCACGTCGAGCACACGGTCGGCCTGGTCGACCCGTCGCAGGGGCGGTGGCATCTCCGCAACTCGGCAGGGACGGTCACATCGTTCTACTTCGGCAACCCCGGCGACTACCCGATCATGGGCGACTGGGACTGCGACGGCGTCGAAACGCCCGGCCTGTACCGGCAGATCGACGGCTACGTGTACCTGTCCAACGCCAACGAGTCCCGGATCGCAGACATCCGGTTCTACTTCGGGGATCCGGGGGACGTACCGCTCGCCGGGGACTTCGACGGGGACGGCTGCGACACCGTGTCGATCTACCGGCCCGACCAGGGGCGGGTATTCATCATCAACGAGCTGGGCGAGGACGAGGGCGGGCTCGGGGCCGCCGAGTTCAACTACTACTTCGGCAACCCGGGCGACAAGCCGTTCGTCGGCGACTTCACCGGCGACGGCGTCGAGACCGTGGGGCTGCACCGGGAGTCGACCGGACTCGTCTACTTCCGCAACTCCCACACGGCGGGCGTAGCCGATGCCGAATTCATCTTCGGGGATCCCGGCGACCGGCTCGTGTGCGGCGATTGGGGCGTGGTGGACGGCATCGCGTCGCCGGGTCTGTTCCGGCCCGGCACCACCACGCTGTTCTTCCGGCACAGCAATACCCAGGGCATCGCCGACGCCGAGATCGTCTGGGGCGAGCCGGGCTGGCTGCCCGTCGCCGGCGTGTTCGGTCTCGGCTAGCGGAGCCGGGCCGAGCCGCAGGCCTTTCTCGCAGAGGAAGTGGAATGGGCCGCCGACCTCCCCTCGCAGGTTGCCGCCGCTCCCTGCCCGCAACGAGCCGCGAAAACACGTCGGGTTTTCGCGTCCTCACGTCAACGGCCGATCGTCTAGGATCGGATGGACGACACACACACGTTGAACTTGAAACCGAAAGAGCAAACCTATATGAACGGATCCGGACCGCCAGGAGGTGCCGAAACGACGCGGGAATGACCCCCCGTGTGACGTTCGACTGTGTGTGTGCCGAGCCACTGGCTCGGCACGTCCGCGTTCGGATCCGGGATTGGGGACGACATGGAGCTCGTGTTTGTGCTGGCCGCCCTGGCGGCGGGGGTGGCCGGAGGCTTCGTGGTGGGCCGCGTGGCGCAGCAGCGGCGCGCCGGCCGGGCCGGCGTCACGGCGGAGAGGCTCGTCAGCGAAGCCCGTCTCGAGGCCCAGCAGATGCTCGTCCGGGCCGAGGACGAGGGGCGCGCCAAGGCCGAGGCCTATCGCGACCGTGAGGAGGCGTCCCTCGAGCACCGCCGGCTCGAGATCGGCTCGTCGGAGGAGCGCATGGCCCAGCGGGAAGCCACGCTCGAGCAGCGTGCCGCCAACCTCGCCTCCCGGGAGCAGCTCCTGATCGAGCGGGAGAGGGAGATCACCGACCTGCGGGCCGAGGTCGAGGAAGTCAAGGAGGAAGCGCGCACGGCGCTCGAGCGCGTCGCCGGCTTCGACTCGCGGGCCGCCAAGGCCGAGCTGCTCGCCAAGGTGGAGGACGAGGCGCGCCGCGAGGCGATGATCCTGGTGCGCGACCTCGAGATCAAGGCTCGGGAAGAGGCCGATCGCCGCGCCCGCCGCATCCTCACCTCTGCCATTCAGCGGCTCGCCTCCGAGGTCGTCACGGAGAGTACCGTGTCCGTGGTCTCCCTGCCTTCCGACGACATGAAGGGCCGCATCATCGGCCGGGACGGCCGCAACATCCGCGCCTTCGAAGCCACCACCGGCGTCAGCATCATCGTCGACGACACCCCCGAGGCCGTGGCGGTTTCGTCGTTCGAGCCGGTGCGCCGCGAGGTTGCCCGGCTTGCCCTCGAACGCCTGGTCGCCGACGGGCGCATCCACCCGGCCGCCATCGAGGAGGCCTACGAGAAGGCCCAGGCCGAGGTGGAGCAGAGCGTGCGCGACGCCGGCGAGTGGGCGTTGCTCGAGG
>CAYGCW010000269.1:0-3367 GCA_964348465.1 uncultured Acidimicrobiia bacterium
CGGGGGTTCATCGGGCTGGCGGCGAGGATCTTCGGGCGCTGGCACCCGGTGGGAGCGCTGTCGGCCGGGCTGATCTTCGGGTTCGCCGACGCCCTGCGCCAGAAGCTGGGCATCCTGCAAACGCCGATCCCTTCCGAGTTCCTGAACATGGCGCCGTTCCTGGCGACGATCCTGGTGGTGGCCGGCCTGGTCGGCAAGGCGCGCCCGCCGGCCGCCGACGGCCAGCCGTACATCAAAGAGTGATCGTCGTCGTCGGTTCCCTGAACCGCGACGTGACTGCCGACGTGCCCCGACTCCCGCGGCCCGGCGAGACGATCCTCGGCACGTCGCATCGCTGGGACAACGGGGGCAAGGGGGCCAACCAGGCGGTGGCGGCGGCCCGGCTCGGGCAGCGGGTGGCCATGGTGGGCCGGGTGGGCGACGACGACGCGGGTCGGCAGCTGGTGGCGAGCCTGGAGCGGGAGGGGGTCGACGCCTCAGGCGTGGGGCGCGACCCGGCGGCCGCCACCGGCCTGGCACTCATCACCGTGGTCCCCGGCGGAGAGAACACCATCGTGGTCAGTCTCGGCGCCAACGCCCACGTACGGCCCGCCGACCTCGACGCGGCCCCTCTCGCCGATGCCGACGTCGTTCTCCTCCAGCTCGAGATCCCCATCTCCGCCGTCGGCGCTGCTGCCGCCGCCGCCACGGGCACCGTCGTCCTGAACCCGGCCCCGGCCGCCGTGTTGCCGCCCGAGCTCCTGGATGCCGTCGACGTGCTGGTGCCGAACCGCGGCGAGCTGGCGACGCTGGCGGGAGGGGAGGAGGAGGTGGACTTGGACGCCCTCGCCGCCCAGGCGGCCGGCCTCGACGGGTCGGGTGCGGTGGTGGTCACGCTCGGCGCCGACGGGGCGCTCGTCGTCACCGGAGACGATGCCGAGCACGTACCGTCGCCGCGAGTCGACGCCGTCGACGCCACTGCTGCAGGCGATGCGTTCTGCGGTGCGCTCGCCGATGCGCTGGCGCGGGGGGAATCGTTGGTGGCGGCAGCCCGCTGGGCGGTGGCGGCGGGCGCCGCGGCGGCGACGCGGCCCGGAGCACAATCGTCCCTTCCGACGCCGGGCGAGGTGCGGGCGCTGGCAGGCACGCCATGAGCCGCCGCCGCATCGTCGTCGACACCGATCCGGGGCAGGACGACGCAGTGGCGCTGCTGCTGGCGCTCGCCTCGCCCGAGCTCGACGTGCTCGGCGTGACCGCCGTCGCCGGCAACGTGCCCCTGCGCCTCACCCAGCTCAACGCCCGCAAGGTGGTCGAGCTGGCGGGCCGCGCCGACGTCCCCGTGTACGCGGGGTGCTCCCGACCCATGGTCCGGCCGCTGGTGACGGCCGAGTACGTCCACGGCGCCACCGGGCTCGACGGCGCCGAGCTGCCCGATCCGGCCGCGCCGCTCGCCGACCGGCATGCCGTCGATTACCTGGTCGACACCCTGCGCGAGGCGGAGCCGGGCACCGTGACTCTGTGCACGCTGGGGCCGCTCACCAACGTGGCCATGGCCATGGTGAAAGAGCCGGCCGTCGTGTCCGGGATCGCGGAGATCGTGATGATGGGCGGCGGCTTCTCGGAGGGCGGCAACGTGACCCCGGCCGCCGAGTTCAACGTGTACGTGGACCCGCACGCCGCTCACGTCGTCCTCGCCAGTGGGGTGCCGCTGACGATGCTGCCGCTGGACGTCACCCATCAGGCGCTGGTCACCGCGGAACGGCTGGCCCGTTTCCGGGAGCTGGGCACGCCGGTGGGCGACGCGGTCACCGGGCTCCTCGAGTTCTTCGAGCGCTATGACCTCGACCGCTACGGGATGGGCGGCGCCCCGCTCCACGACCCGTGTGTGATCGCCTACGTGCTCCGGCCCGCCTTGTTCACGGGGCGCGCGTGCCATGTGGCGGTCGAGATCGGATCCGAGGCCACGATGGGCATGACCATCGTCGATTGGTGGGGCGCCACGGGGCGGCGGCCGAACTGCACCGTGGTGCGAGGGGTCGATGCCGATGGCCTCTTCGACCTGCTGGTCGAGCGCATCGGCCGGCTGCCGGCCCCGCGCTCCTAACCGCCCGAGGCGCTCGGGCTGGCCCTGCCGAAGAACGAAACCTCCTGGAGGGCGAGCTCCTCGAACGGCGGCTCGCCGCCGAACGGCGCCGCCGCGTAGGTGTCGGTCACCTTGACGACCACGGTGCGTGTCTCGAGGCTGCCGATGTCGATCGTCTGCCGGGCCCGCGTGTCTTCGAGCGTGCGGATGATCGTCGTCGCGAGGTCGTCGACGGTGATCTCGACGCCTCTGATCCGATAGTTGCGCGTGAAGCGCGCCTCGTCCTCGACGTTCTGGATCACGATCTGGCTGATCTGCACCGGCTCGGCGAAGAAGAACTGGAGCTCTGCGCCCTCGCCCTTGAGGCTGGCGTCGTTCCACGAGGTGGTGGGGTCGTCGTCGATCAAGGCGCCGGCCGGGAAGGCGGGCAGCTCCGAAGAGGCGAGGACATTGGTCGGGGTGAGCTTCTCGATGGCGAGAGTGGGCGTCGTGGGCCCCGTCGAGGGCACCGAGGTGCCGGTCCCGCCGTCGGCGCCGGTGGCGGAAGGCTCGTCGTCGCCGCCGAAGAGGTTGACGACCAGCGCCAGCAGCGCGACGACCAGAACGACCGCAGTGAGGATGCCGAGGTCGCGGGCGCCGGGGGTAGTGCGCAGCATCGGCTGGGGGGCGACGGGCAGCGGGCCCTGGGCGACGCGGGCGCCGCACGCTTCGCAGTGGCGGTTGACGGTCGGGTTGCGGGTGCCGCACGATGGGCACGCGATGTAATGCCCCTCCGGCTCCGGGGGAGGCGGTTCGTGCCCCGGCTCCGGCGGCTCGTCCAACTCGAACGGCTCGAACAGGTCGTCGAACGAGTCGATCCCGTGCCCGTCGTCCGTCATGTGGTCCTTTCCGGCAGCGGCGCCTGCCGCTGCCTACTCGGGCGGGGCGTGCCCCGCGGTCCGCCTGTGCGTCGTGCCGCTTCGCGCTCCCGCAGGTGGGACGCGCTCGCCGGCGGCCCGGCCCTGCGACGCCGGGTATTGTGCCACCCCATGCTATTGGCTGCGACCCGGGTCGCTGAGGATTGGTCGGCGGGCAACTACCTGGGCGCGGCCTTCCTCGGTCTGGTCCTCCTGGCCTTCGTGTTCTGGGCCATTCTTGTCACACTTCGCTGATACGTTGCCGCCATGGCATACCAGTGCGACGGGTGCGGCTTCCGCACCGGGAAGTGGATGGGCTTCTGCCCGCAATGCCGCGACGCCGGGAACCTGCGGGAGGCGCCGGCGGCCCGGGTGCGAGCCGGCCGGGACGTGGCCGCACCTCAGCTCC
>CAYGCW010000269.1:3377-4176 GCA_964348465.1 uncultured Acidimicrobiia bacterium
AGGTACGAAGAGTTCGATCGTGTCCTCGGCGGCGGCATCGTGCCCGGGTCGGCCGTGCTGCTGGGAGGAGAGCCCGGGGTCGGCAAGTCGACGTTGCTGCTCCAGGTGGCGTCGTCGTTCGCGGCTGCGGGGCGCACCGCGCTCTTGGCCACGGCCGAGGAGTCCGACGTCCAAGTCGCGGGCCGGGCCCGCCGCCTCGGCACGGCCCGCGAGGGCGTGTACCTGCTCGCGGAGCGCGACCTAGACCTGTTGCTCGACCAGGCGAGGGCTCTCGACCCCGACCTGCTCGTGGTCGATTCGATCCAGACGGTCGCCACCGCCGCCGCGAACGGGGCGGCGGGGGGCGTCGCCCAGGTGCGGGAATGCGCGGCCCGGGTGGCCCGGTTCGCCAAGGAGCGCGGCGTTGCCGCGATCATGGTCGGCCACGTCACCAAGGACGGGTCCATCGCCGGGCCCAAACTCGTGGAGCACGTCGTCGACGTCGTCCTCTACCTGGAGGGCGAGAGCGACCAGGGTCTGCGGGTGCTGCGCAGCCTCAAGAATCGGTTCGGACCCACCCATCTCGCCGGTCTCTTCGAGATGCGGGCCGCCGGCCTGATCCCGGTGGCGGATCCGTCGCGCGCCCTCGTCGGCGACTGGACGGGCAGCGTCGCCGGCACCGTCGTCTTCCCCACCGTCGAGGGCCGCCGGCCGGTCCTGGTGGAGGTGCAGGCCTTGGTCGGCCCGGCGTCAACCCAGCCGCGCCGCTCGGTGCGGGGCCTCGATGCCGCCCGCGTGCACCAGCTGCTGGCGGTGCTGG
>CAYGCW010000270.1:0-3377 GCA_964348465.1 uncultured Acidimicrobiia bacterium
TTGTCCTTGTCCTTGGCCCTGTCCTTGTCCTTGGCCCTGGCTCTGTCCTTGGCCCTGGCTCTGTCCTTGGCCCTGGCTCTGTCCTTGGCCTTGGCCTTGGCCCTCGCTGAGCACGCCGGGATCGCTGAGCCGCTGCTGTGCGGCGCCGAGCGCCGCCCGGGCGGCCCGGTTCGCTTCCGCCGCCGCCACGGAGGCTCCGGCGCGACTCAGCTCGCTCGCCGCCCGGCCGAGAGCACCGGGGACGTCGATACCGGTGCGGAGCGCGCCGGCGGCGGCCACGAGCGCATCGGCCAACGCGGGATCGGCGGCACGGACGTCGGCGGCGCGCGCCTCCAACTCGGCGGCCACCGCCGCCGGGTCCGGGCTGCCCTCGCCCAGCGAGCTCGCCAGCGCCTCCAGCTGGGCGGCGGGCGTGGTCCCCGCCACGCCCTGCTGAGCCAGCCGCTTCTGCAGGCCGCCGAGGGCCGTCTTGCGGGCCAGTGCGGCCGGATCGGCCTGGGAGGCCAGCTCCTGGTTGGCGCGACCCAGCTCGGCAACCGCCTCCTCGAGGTCTCTCGCCCGCCCGAGCTCCTCGACGGCCTTCTCGAGGACGGCGGCGACATCCTCCGGAGCCTCCTCCGCCGCCGCTTCCAGCGCCGCGCCCTCCTCGTCGATGACCTCGCGCACCCGACGGCGCTCGGCGAGCGTGGCATCGGCCGGAGAAGGGATCACCCCCAGCGCCAGCGACGCCAGCAGGGTGACGGCGGCGAGGATCGGCAGCGCCCCGCGAGGAGCGATCTGTCCCAGGGGACCCACCACCCGCCCCTCGGCCCAGAGAGCGGCCCGACGTACCTGGTCCTGCTCCACCGGCGTCAGCATCCGGCGCCCGGTCAGCTCGAGGGCCGTGGAGATGCGGTCGTAGCCGCCGAGCTTGCGGTCGGCCTCCACCGCCACGGCGGCCGGACCCGGGCGGAATGCCAGCGTCCACATGGCGGCCAGCAGGACGGAACCCGTGACGAGCGCCAGAGCTGCGGGGTCGGCCCAGGAGATGGGCACCCGCCGTGCCAAGCCCAGCAGCCCGGCGGCAACCGCGCCACCAACGGCGGCCGCGACGACCACCCGCCTCACCAGCAGCATGGTGGTGAGCCGCCGGCCGGCGCGCCGCAGCAAGGCGCGAATCTGATCTGGCAACGGCATTACGGCGTCGCGACCTTCCGTTCTCCGTCCAGCAACCTTAAGACGGCCCTGCCCTTCGTTTGGTTCCGCGGGCGTGCCGCGGGTCCGGGCGTGATACCTTCTTGGCGATGCGGCACCCGGCTCCCGACCCCGAACTCGCCCTGGACTATCTGGAGGGCCGTCGGCCGGCAGGGCCACTGCTGGCCGAGGCCGGTCGCCTGCGCGACGAGGGGCGAGGGCGGACCGTCACGTACAGCCGCAAGGTGTTCGTCCCGCTCACCACCCTGTGCCGGGACCGCTGCACGTACTGCACGTTCGCCAAGCCGCCCGGGGCCGGCGGCCAGTACCTGGAGCCGGAAGACGTCATCGCCATCGCGAACGCCGGCGCCGCCCACGGCTGCACCGAAGCGTTGTTCACCCTCGGCGACCGCCCCGAGGACCGGTGGCCGGCCGCCCGCGAGTTCCTCGCCCGTCACGGCTGTGGCTCCACGCTCGAGTACGTGCGGATGATGACGGAGCGAGTGGTCGCCGAGACGCCGCTGCTGCCGCACGCCAACCCGGGCGTGATGGGGGACGACGACATCGCCGCCTTGCGGCCCTCCAGCCCGTCGATGGGCCTGATGCTCGAGAATGTGTCTCCCCGCTTGCTGGAGCCGGGGATGCCCCACCACGGCTGCCCCGACAAGGAGCCGGCGTTGCGGGTCGCCACCATCGAGGCGGCCGGCCGCCACAAGGTGCCCTTCACGAGCGGCATCCTCGTGGGCATCGGGGAGACGCCTGCGGAAGTGGTCGACAGCCTGTTCACCCTGGCGGACCTGCAGCGGCGATGGAGCTGCCTCCAGGAGATCATCGTCCAGAACTTCCGGGCCAAGGCCGACACTCCCATGCGGCGCCATGCCGAGCCCACCGTCGGCTTCTTCGTCACGGTCGTTGCGGCTGCCCGCTGGATCCTGGGCCCGGAGATGAACCTGCAGGTGCCTCCCAACCTCACCGAGCGGTTCGAGGTGTACCTCGAGGCCGGGATCAACGACTGGGGCGGAGTCTCCCCGCTCACGATCGATTGGGTCAACCCCGAGGCCCCGTGGCCGCACCTCGACCTCCTCCGGTCCCGCACCGAGGCCGCCGGCTTCCGGCTGATGCCTCGCCTGCCCGTCTATCCCGAGTTCATCATGCCGGAGTGGATAGACCCCGGATTGCTACCCGAGTTGCGCGACGCCGCCGACGAGGAGGGCTACGCTCTCGCTCCTCGACTCGCGCCCCAGGGAGGATCCCCGCCGTGATCACGTTCTGCCGGCTGCGCCCGGCCGCAGGCGTGACCGAGACCTGGGCGACGACCCGCCGCCGGGAGGGCACGACGGTCCTGGAAGTGGAGAACCTGGCGCCGGCCGACTGGTCCGGGGCGCTCTCCGGCGGGGTCTTGCCGGTGGCGTTCGGGGTGGTCCCCGAGGTGATCGAGCCCGCCGCCTGGGTGGTTTCGCCGCCGGCGGCGCGGGAGCTGGCGGCCGCCGGCACCGCTGGATGGCGTATCACGGTGCTACACGAAGGCACCCGGGAGCACGTTCTCGACGCGCTGGCCCGCAGCCGGGCCGCGTTCCTGCGCACCCGCCGCAGCCGCGTCGGCGCCGCCATGTCCCTGGCGAGCCTCCCCGGCATCGACACGCAGGTGTCGGTGTACGTGGACACCGTCGACGACGCCGTCGACGCCGTGGAGGCCGGCGCCTCCGACCTGCTGCTGCGGGACTGGTCCACCGACAGCATCGGCGAGCTCCGGGACACGCTGGCACCCCGGCTGCTCGTCGAGCGCACGGCGTTTCCGGTCGCCGTGGAGATCGACGCCGCCCGGGATGCGCTCGACGGCCGCGTCTTCAAGGCCTATCTCGACCTGGTCGACGGCTCCGGCGCCGCCCGGCCCCGCACCGCGTGGGCGCCGGGCAAGGAGGACGCTCCGCCGGTCCCGCCCCGCCGCTTCTCGGCCGAGTGGGCAGACGCCGCCTGGGTGGCGGCCCCTCCGGCGGTGGACATGGCGGGGCTCGAAGCCGGCCTGCGGTGGATCCTCGAGCGGTCGCTGGGAGACGTGCCGCCGACCCGGGACGAGGTGGAGCGGCTCTTCCGGGCGAGGGGCCCCGAGGTCGACGCCATCGCGCTCGTAGCCGACGAGCTGCGCCGTCGCCGGGTCGGGTCGCTGGTCACCTACGTCGTCAACCGCAACATCAACTACACCA
>CAYGCW010000270.1:3387-3643 GCA_964348465.1 uncultured Acidimicrobiia bacterium
CTTCCGGTGCGGCTTCTGCGCATTCTCCAAGGGGCCTCGCTCTCTCAACCTGCGGGGCGAGCCGTACCTGCTGGAGATCCACGAAGTGGTCGCCCGCAGCGTCGAGGCGTGGGAGCGGGGGGCCACCGAGGTCTGCCTGCAGGGCGGCATCCATCCCGAGTTCACCGGCGACTTCTACGTGTCGGTGCTGGAAGCGATCAGAGCGGCAGTCCCCGACATCCACTGCCACGGGTTCACGCCTCTCGAGGTGTGGCAA
>CAYGCW010000270.1:3728-4147 GCA_964348465.1 uncultured Acidimicrobiia bacterium
TCCTCGACGACGACGTACGGCGATTCCTCTGCCCCGACAAGATCACCACGTCGCAATGGGCCGAGGTGATGATCACCGCCCACGAGATGGGCCTGCGTTCGACGTCCACCATCATGTTCGGCCACATCGACCACCCGCGCTCCTGGGCCAACCACTACGAGGTGCTGCGCGCCATCCAGCGCCGGACCGGCGGCATCACCGAGTTCGTGCCGCTGCCGTTCGTGCACATGGGCGCCCCCATCTACCTGAGGGGCCGCGCCCGTCCCGGGCCCACGTGGGACGAGGTGGTGCTGGTGCACGCCGTAGCCCGCATCGCGTTCGACGGCTTGATCCCCAACATCCAGGCGTCATGGGTGAAGCTCGGTCTCGAAGCGGGCGCCCGCCTCCTCAACGCCGGCTGCAACGACCTGGGAGGCACC
>CAYGCW010000271.1:0-4065 GCA_964348465.1 uncultured Acidimicrobiia bacterium
CGCGCCGCCAGGTGGCCCGCGCCGCCGGCGTGGTCGAGGTGGATGTGGGTCACGAGGATCGTGGCCAGATCGTCGATCCCGAGCGCGTCGAGCGCATCCGTCAGGTTGCCCAGGGTGACCGATGGGCCACACTCGATCAGCAGCCGCTCCGGGGTGTCGAACAGGTAGCACGCCAGGCGGCCGGGATCGTCGTGCATGCCGGCGTCGATCAGGTACAGGCCCTCGCCGAGGTCCGTCGTCGTGATCTCCATCGACGGCCAGCCTAGGGGCACCGCCGGCGCCGGCCCCCAGAAACGTGTCCCACCCGTCTCCTACCTTCAGAAGCGTCCCGCCCTTCCCCGGAAATGGGGCCCGTCATGGATCACAACATCGTCGTCCTCGTCGGCCGGCTCGCCGCAGAACCGGACGTGAGGGAGCTGCAGTCCGGGACCCGCCTGATCCGCTACCTGGTCACGATGCGGCTCGAGTATCCACGGCGCCGGGTCGACGTCGTCCCCGTGACCCTGTGGGACCCTCCCGACTCCCTCGTCGCCCAGAAGCCGCCCGCCGGGCAGCGGGTCTGGGTGTCGGGCTGGGTGCAGCGCCGGTTCTGGGAGGTCGAGGGCGCTCGCCGCAGCCGCATCGAGGTCGTCGCCTCCACCGTGTGCCTGCGCGACGAGCCCGACGGCGAGCCTTTCGCGAGCACGTCGGACAGGCCGAACGGCCACGAGGTCCCACCCCCCGGCCGCTAGCCTGCGCGGGCATGCGCAGGGTGACGATCGCCGCCAGCTCGCAGATCTCGGCAGAAGCGGGCGCCGGCGTCGTAGACAAGGGCGGCAACGCCGTCGACGCCACCGTCGCCGCCGCCCTCGTCTCTCTCTGCACCGAGCCGGGGCTGGTGGCGCCCGGGGCCAGCGGCTTCGTCACCATCTGGCCGGCCGACGCCGACCCGGTGGTGATCGATGCGTACGCCGAGATGCCGGGCCGGGGCGCCGCACCGGAGCGATTCGGGGGCGGCGCGATGGAGGTCCGCATGGACTACGGCGGCGGACTCACCACCATGGTCGGATACGGGTCGGTCGCAACGCCAGGAGGCTTCGCCGGGCTGGGCAAGGCCTCGGCGCGCTACGGCGAGCTGCCGTGGCACACCGTCATGGAGCCGGTGATCGACTGGGCCGAACGGGGGTTCCCGCTCCCCGCCGCCGCCAACGAGTACTTCGCCTACTCGGCGGAACCGGTCTTCGGCTGGCACCCCGACAGCCGGCGCGCGATTCACCACGAGGACGGAACCCGGCTCGGGACCGGTGAAACCGTGAGGATCCCCGGCCTGGCCGACAGCCTTCGGCTCATGGCAGACGAGGGAGTAGCGGCGTTCTACACCGGCGCCCTCGCCGACCGCATCGTCGCCGACATGGAAGCCAACGGCGGCATCCTCACCGCCGAGGACCTGGCCGCCTACGAGGCGATCGAGCGGCCACCCGTGCTGTTCGACGTCGATGGCTGGACCGTGGCCGCCAACCCGCCTCCCGCCATCGGCGGGGTGGCGATGGCCGCCATGGTGCTGCTCGCCGGACAACACGACCTCTCGTCGTGGGGCCCGGACGAGGTCGAGATGATGATCCAGGTACAGCGGGCGGTGATGGAGTACCGGCGTGGGCGGCTCGACGGGGCCTCGGACGTGGCAGCCACCGCCGCCGATCTGCTGGACCTGGCGCGCACGGGGGACTACCGGCGGCTGCTGGCATCCCCGTCCACCGTGCACGTCTCTGCAGTCGACACCGACGGAACCGGCTGCGCAGCAACGCTTTCCGCCGGCTACGGCTCCGGCGTGATGGTGAGGGGCACCGGTCTGTGGTTCAACAACTCGCTCGGTGAGTTGGAGCTCCACCCCAAAGGCTTCCATGCGCTCGTTCCCGGAACCCGGCTGCCGTCGAACATGGCGCCGACCGTGGCCCGCAGGCGCGACGGAGCCGTGTTGTCGGTGGGGTCACCGGGCGCCGACCGTATCACGTCCGCGATCGCCCAGCTGCTGGTCAACTTCCTCCACGCGAGAATGTCGCTCACGGAGGCGGTCGAGCACCCCCGCCTCCACGTGGAGGTCTTCGAGGGGGTCCCGTCGGTGGCCTACGAGCCCGGGTTGCCCGTGCGGCCGGTCGATGGTCTCGCCCTGCGGCCGTTCCCCGACCGGTCCATGTACTTCGGCGGCGTCCAGGCGGCGCTGTGGGAACCCCGGGCAGGCTTGTTCGCTGCGGCCGACCCGCGTCGCACCGGGGGAGTGGCGCGCGGCGGCTGACGGCACGTGCGGCGACGCGCATCCGGTTCAGATCGGCGGCCAGGGGACCGGCGGGCGGTCGATCGGCGGCAACGGGTGCACCGGCCGCTCGATGGCCGCGGCGACGCGGCGGCGCAGGGCGTCGCGCTCGGCGACCGAGAGCAGATCGGCGACCCGCGTTCCGAGGCTCCCCTCCAGTTGTTCGGCAAGGGTGGGCAGGCGAGCCTCCAACTCGGCGGGGAACCGTCTTCCCCCGAACGCCCACAGCACCGTCCGCAGCTTGTCGTCCGCATGGAACGTGAGACCGTGATCGATGCCGTAGACACAGCCGTCCGTCGCCCCCCGGAAGATGTGGCCGGCCTTGCGGTCGGCGTTGTTGCACAGCACGTCGAGCAGGGCCATCGGCCAGAGCGAAGGGCTTCCGACCTCGATCAACCCCATCGGGTCGAATTCGGGATCCGGCTCCACGTACACCTGGATGGCGCCCTCCCCGACGGGCCCCGAACCCAGCCGCGTGGCCGGCACCAGGTCGAGCCCGAGGGCGCGCGCCACTTCGAAGGTCAGCACCTCGCGCAGCGCCAGCGTCGCCGGCTCGAAGTCCCAGAGCGGCCGCTCGCCCGCGATCGGCTTGTACACCACCAACGCCCCGCCCGCAGCCCGGCCCAGGAATGTGGCATTGGAGGCGGCGACGAAGCGACCGATCACCTCCACCACTTCGAGGGGGGCGCTGCTCACCGCCGCCGGCGAAGATCCCCGTTGGAGGCGGGGCAAACGTGCCCATCCGGGTCGATCGGCAGGCTGCAACGCGGACATTGCGGGCGGCCGGCGGCAACCACCGCCAGCGCCCGGGCGGCCATCGCCGCAACCTGGTCGGGGTCTGCGGAGAACTCGGCGCCGACCTCGTCCTCGCCGACCGGCTCGAGCGAGATCACGAACCGGCCGCTGTCGAACCGCACCGTGATGTCACCCACACGAAACAGCGGCTCGTCTGGTGGACGCAGCTCCGGCGCCGAGGCCGGGTCGGCGGGCCCCAATCCGAGGCGCCGCAGCACCATCCGCAGCCGGTTCGCCAGTGCCTTGACCTGCTCCTTCTCCATCAAGAACCAGTGGTCCCCGGCCGGAGTCGAAGCCTCGAGGTAGAAGGCCCGGCGGCCGGGCGGGCCGACGGCGCCGGCGGTCAGCAGATCGGCCCGGCCGAGATCCCTCACGCCGCCCCCAATTTGGCACCGCAGTTGACGATCGGCACCCGCGGCGGGCCTTTGGCCGGCAGGTCGACGACCGACACGCTGGCCGGTGCCACCGACACCCGGTGATAGAGATCGAGAGGCACCCCGAGGTAATGAGCCAGCAGCAGCCGGATCACGTCGGCGTGGGTGACCACCGCCACCGGGTGGCCGTCGTGGCGGGTGCCGAGCTCCTCGCAGGCGCCGACCGCTCTGGCTTGCACCTCGACCAGCGACTCGCCGCCGGGGAACCGAACGCGTGACGGGGCCACCACGAGCTGGCGCCACAGCTTGGTGCGGCGCAGCGAGCCGAGGCTGCGGCCCGTCCACGACCCGTAGTCGACTTCGGCGAAGCTGCGGTACGGCACAGCCCGCAGGCCCGACCCGGAGGCGAGAGGTCGCGCCGTTTCGCGGCACCGCAGCATCGGCGACGTATACAACGATTGCAGGGCGACACCGGAGAGCCGGTCGGCGAGGCCCGCCGCTTGCGAGCGTCCCTCTTCCGACAGCCCTACCCCCGGCGCCCGGCCGGTCAGGTGCGACCCCGTTTCCGGTGTGAGGGCGTGCCTGATCAGAAACAGGCGCATCGGG
>CAYGCW010000272.1:0-4055 GCA_964348465.1 uncultured Acidimicrobiia bacterium
AACGACGCCCCGGACGTCTCCGGCGGTGGCCATGTGACGGTGACCGAGGACTCGGGCGGCTACGACCGGCAGTGGGCAACCGGCATCCTGGCGGGCCCGCCCAACGAGTCGAGCCAGGTGCTGGACTTCCGCATCACCGGCAACTCGAACCCGGGGCTGTTCGCGGCGCCGCCGGCGATCAGCCCGGCCGGCCGGCTCACCTTCACGCCGGCGGCCGACGCCTCCGGCTCATCCCTGATCTCAGTGCGCCTGTTCGACGACGGCGGCCGCGCCAACGGCGGCGTCGACCGCTCCCCCATCCACCAGTTCAGGATCAACGTCACCGCCGTCAACGACGCGCCCCTCGCCGGCGACGACGCCGCCAGCGTCGCCGACGGCGGCCGGGTGGACATCAACGTGCTCCAGAACGACTCCGACCGCGACGGTGACCCGCTGACGGTGACGGTGACCAAGCCGCCCGCCCGCGGCACCGCCATCGTGCTTGCCGACCAGAAGGTCCGGTACGAGCACGATGGCTCGGGCCCGGCTGCCGACAGCTTCGACTACGTGGTGAGCGACGGCTCGCTGACCTCGGCCCCGGCCACCGTGTCGGTCATCGTCGGCGACCGTGACTCCGACGGCGTACCCGCCGAGGTCGAGGACGGCGCCCCCGGACGCGGCGACGGGAACGGCGACGGCATCCCCGACCGGGACCAGAGCCACGTCGCCTCGCTGCCGAGCGCCGTCGCCGGCACCTACGTCACGATCGTCTCTCCCCGGCGCACCAGCCTGCTGGAGGTCACCGCCCTGGCACCGCCGGGAACCGTCCCCGACGGCGTCGACTTCCCGGTCGGGCTGTTCTCGTACGACGTGGCCGGGGTGGGGGTCGGCGAGCCGGTCACCGTCCGGATGCTGCTGCACGGCGGGCTCACGCCCGACACGTTCTACAAGTACGGGCCGACCCGGGCCGACCCCGCCGTCCGCTACCACCGGTTCGTCTTCGACCGCACCGCCGGACCAACCGGCGCCTCGCTCAGCGGCACGACCGTCCGGCTCCAGCTGATCGACGGCGAGGACGGGGACGCCGATCTCACCCAAGACGGCGTCGTTCGCGACCCTGGAGGGCCGGCCGTGGTCACCACCCGGCCCGACCTCGTCGGCCTCGTGGACCCCGGCGCCGTCTGGCACCTGCGCCGCCCCGACCGCGCCATCCGCCGAATCGTGTACGGCAACCCGGGCGACGTGCCGCTGATGGGCGACTGGGATTGCGACGGCGTGGACACCCCGGGCCAGTATCGCCAGTCCGACGGCTTCGTGTACCTCCGCAACTCCACCACCACCGGCGTCGCCGACATCCGCTTCTTCTTCGGCGACCCCGCCGACGTGCCGCTCGCCGGTGACTGGGACGGCGACGGCTGCGACACCATCTCGGTGTACCGGCCCGCCAACCAGCGGTTCTTCATCATCAACGAGCTGGGCGCCAACAACGGGGGGCTGGGAGCGGCCGACTTCTCGTTCGTGTTCGGCGACGCCGGCGACCGGCCCTTCTCAGGGGACCTCGACGGCGACGGCGCGGACGAGGTGGCGCTGCACCGGCCCGGCACCGGCCTCGTCTACTACCGGCTCACGCTGACGACCGGTGTCGCCGACCGCAACTTCATCTGGGGCAACCCCGCCGACGTGGTGTTCGCAGGCGACTGGACCGGGGACGGCACCGACACCGTCGGGCTGTACCGGCCCTCCGACGCCACCTTCTACCTGCGCCACGTCAACCGGCCCGGAGTCGCCGACGAGACGATCCGGATGGGCGCGCCCGGCTGGCGGCCGGTGGCCGGCCGGTTCTTCGGATGATCGACCCGCAGGCCTAGCGAGGGCCGGACCGTCGGCTGCTCCACCGGCGCCGGGTTCCGGGTGCTGAGGCGCAGCGCGCCCACTTCGGCGACGCACGAGCCACCCGGCCCGTTCCCCGGGGTGGGCCCTAGAGTCGGAGAGGTGACCCGGTTCGCCGCTCTCCCCGCCGCCGCCCTGCTGCTCGGAGCCTGCACCGGCGGCACCGGGGCCACATCGACGCTGCCCGCCACGTCGACGACGACTGCGCCTCCCGTCCTCACGACCACGGAGGCGCAACGCCGCACCGACGCCGCCGGGTGCCCGGTGCTCGCGGACCTCCGCAGCAACACGCCGTTCGAGGACGTCGTCTTGCAGGGGGCGGGCGCGGACGGCACCGGACTGTGGTCGATCCCGCTCGGCGGCGCGTTCGTCCGAGAGATGGTGCTCGACGGCGGCGTCGTCTACGCCGGGCTCAAGGCGGGCCCGCTGGTGGCCATCGACGCCGCCACCTGCTCCGAGGTGTGGCGGGCGCCGCCCCCGGTAGCCGCCATCGGGCTGGACTTCCACGACGGCATGCTGCTCGGCGCCGACGCCTTCAACGTGGCCGGTTACGACGCCGGTGACGGGTCGCAGGTCTGGCGGCAGTTCCCACCGATCGGCCCGGACAACCTGCTCGACCCCGAGGCGCTGACGGTCGCAGGTGATGCGCTGCTGGTGGTGATCGGCGGGTCGCCGGTCACGATCGTCGGCTATGGGGCCGCCGACGGCGGCTTCCGGTTTGCGGTCGAGATGGGCCCCGGAGCGCCGCAGGTGACCGGCTTGGCCGTCGAGGATCAGGCGTTCTATGTGGCGGCCGGGGCGGCGGTGGCGGCGCACCGCGTGGTCGATGGGACGCCGCTGTGGTCCGTGGAGCCGGGCTTCGTACCCGACGCGGCTCCGCTGGCGACGGGCGGCCGCGTCTTCGTCGCGGGATCCGGAGAGATCGCCGCCTACGACGCGGCGACGGGCGCCGAGGTGTGGCGCCGGGAGGTCGGCGGCAGTCCGTTCACGTCCTCGCCGATGCTCCATCACGACGAGCTGCACCTGCTCGACCGCACGGGCCGCCTCCACCACCTGCGAACCGGGGACGGGTCCGTCGTCCACACCGGCTCCTTCCCCTCCTGCTGCACCGTGGCCGAGCCGAAGGCGGGCCTGATCCTCGTGCAGCAGGGCGGCGTGGTGGAGGGGTTCGATCTCCTGGAGCGCCGCCGGTGGTCGCTCCGCACCGGCGCCAACAACGAGGAGCGCTTCACCCGGGTCGTGTCGGACGGCGAGGTCGTGGTCGCCACCACTTGGTCGCCGCGCGGAGCCCAGTAGGCGTCAGCGGTGCTCCGGGTTCGGGAAGTCGAACCGGCACCCCGCGTCCCACAGGGAACGCTGGTTGCCGTGGGCGGGGATACCGCCGGCATTCTTGAGCATCCGGGCCATGTGGAGCAGGTTCCAGGTCATGAACGTGGTGTTGCGGTTCGTGAAGTCGTTCTCCGGCCCGCCCGACCCCGGGTCCAGGTAGGACGGCCCCGGGCCCGCCTCGCCGATCCAGCCGGCGTCGGCCTGCGGCGGGATCAGGTACCCGATGTGCTGGAGGGCGTAGAGGATGCTCATAGAGCAGTGCTTGACGCCGTCCTCGTTGCCGGTGATGAGGCATCCGCCCACCTTGCCGTAGTAGGCGTACTGGCCTTCGTCGTTGAGCTGCGACGAGTTGCCGTAGAGCCGCTCGATCACCGTGGTGCATACCGACGACTTCTCGCCCAACCAGATCGGCGAGCCGATAACGAGGATGTCTGCGGATTGCACCTTCTCGTAGATCGCCGGCCACTCGTCGACTGCGGCACCGTGCTCGGTCATGTCCGGGTAGACGCCGACGGCGATGTCGTGGTCGACCGCCCGGACGCTCTCCACCGCCACGCCGTTCTCCCGCATGATGGCCATGGAGATGTCCATCAGCCCCTGGGTGTGAGACATGGTCGGCGACGGTTTGAGCGTGCAGTTGATGAACAGCGCCTCGAGGTCGGTCAAGTCCCAGGTGCTGTCGTCGCAGAGCTGCTGCTGGCGTTCGCTGAGGGCCATGGCTCGTCCTTCCGTCGTGATGCTTCGGCGTGGACGCTACCCGCGGCGGGCCGCGGCGGGCTGCCGAGCGCCGGTCCCATCGCCGCCGACGAAGGGGTGGTATGTGTCGTCGCCCGCTGATACAGTCGAACATATGTTCG
>CAYGCW010000273.1:0-4021 GCA_964348465.1 uncultured Acidimicrobiia bacterium
CGCGGACGGAAGACGCCCACGCCACCCGTGACGGCTCCGCACCCGGCATCAAGCCCAGCTTCCGGACAGAGGGCCACGCCCGGGCGATCCCCTCCTGGAGGCGTTGTTCGGCGGCGGCGCCGGCAGCGTCGGTAGCCACGACGGTTCGCCCGGCAGCGGCGGCGCGCACCGCCCAGCCGGTGCCGATCACCCCGGTGCCGACCAGGCCGACGGTGATGCTCACGCCGGCCGCAGCGGCACGTCGAGCAGGAGCCCCCACTCGCGGCGAGCCCAGAGCGCGACGGTGGCGTGGATGGAGCCTTGGCGGTTGGCGAACGTGGCCCGCTCGGCGAGCGGCAACGGCGCCGTGTGCCAGACGCCGGCGTGCAGGTTCAGCCCATGGGTGCCGTCGGAGTAGAGCGCCACGAAGTCGGCCGGGGCGACGTCGTCCCCCGGTGGGGCCGCGAGGAACACGGTCGGGACGCCGGGGGCGATGAACGCCTGGCCGCCGTCGTCGTGGTAGTTGACCTCGTCCACCAGGAGCCGGCTGCGGTCGATCGGCTCACGGTCCTCCCTGGCCTCCTCGGGGTCGACCCGCCAGCCCAGCACGTCGGAGCGCCCGACCGCATCGTTGCGGGAGAACATCATCTCGCCCTGCCAGTAGATCTCGAACGGGCCTTCGACGGTGTGGCCGTAGCCGCCGCTGGTGACGGCGCGGGTGCCCGAGGGCCGCCAGCGCCGCTGCTCGATCTCCGCCTCCTCGATCGACCTGATCAGCGTCCCCAGCCCGGTGGCCGTCTCGGCCGTCAGCGGCCGGAGCGGAACCGGGTGGGTGTCAGAAGGCGACATGCTCCAGACCCTTGAGGTCGAGGATCTCGCGGGTCTCGGCCGAGGTCGCGACTTCGCGGGACAGCTCGTCGAGGATGCGCACCATCTTGGCCACCTGCTCCTCGTTGGACTCGGCGAGCCGGCCCTTGCGCAGGTAAATGCCATCCTCGAGGCCCACCCGCACGTGGCCGCCCAGCACGGCCCCGGCGGTGACGAGGTCGAACTGGAAGCGGCCGCCGCCGAGGATCGACCACTCGATGTCCTTGCCGAAGAGGCGGTCGGCGACCTGCTTCATGGCCACGACGTTCTCGACGTCGGGCCCGATGCCACCCAGCGTGCCCATCACGAACTGCATGAAGATCGGCGGCTTGACCAGCCCCTGGTCGGCATAGAACGCCAGCGTGTAGAGGTGGCCGACGTCGTAGGCCTCGAACTCGAAGCGGCACCCGGTCTCCTCGGCGAGCTCGGTCAGCATGTACTCGAGATCGGAGAACCGACTGACGAACGGCTCCGACCGGGTGCTCTCGAGGAAGGGCTCCTCCCAGTCGTACTTCCAGCGCCCCTCGTACTTGGGGATCATCTGGAAGAGGCCGTAGTTCATGGTGCCGAGGTTGCAGGTGGCCAGCTCGGGCTGGAGTACCTTGATCACCCGCAGCCGCTCCTCGACCGTCTGCCCGGTGGCGCCGCCGGTGGTGATCGAGATGACGGCGTCGCAGCGCTCCTTGATCCCGGCGCAGTACTCCCGGAACAGCCCGACGTCGCTGCTGGGCCGGCCGTCGTTGGGATCGCGGGCGTGGATGTGGATCACCGCGGCGCCGGCGGCGTGGGCCGCCACCGACTGCTCGACGTGCTCCTCGACCGTCATGGGGATGTCGTTGTTCATCGTCGGCGTGTGCGACGACCCCGTGACCGCACACGTCAGGATCACCTTGCTCATGGCTCGCTCCTCGTCAGGACAGCCGGAATTCTCGTCCCTTTCGCTCGAGCACGCGCAGCCGGCTGATGAAGTCGTCGCGCTCGACGTAGGTCCCCTGGAGATGGCGGGGGCCGGAATTGGGATCGAAGGCGGCCCTGGCGTGCAGCACACGCCGGTTGTCGAACACCTGGCAGTCGCCCGGCTCCATCTTGAACACGAACTCCAGGTCGGGGCTGCGGAGGATCCTGCCGAACGCCTGCCACGCCGCGTAGAAGGGCTCGATCAGCTCCGGCTCCATGTCGACGGGGCCGAGGAGAGCGCTGTGAAAGCGCACCTCGGCGTGGTATCCGTCGGGATCCACAGAGATGACGGTGGAGTGGTTGGCGATGTCGTGATGCTCGTCCACGAACACGTACGGGACCGGTACGGTCGCCAGCAGGTCGTGCATCTCCGGGTGCTCCTCGCGGAGGCGCCGGGCGGCCTCGAACCCGTCCACGAGGATGCTCTCGCCGCCGTCGGCCGCGAACTCGATGCAGTGCAGGAACTGGAGCCCGGGGAGGTTGCGGCGGTTGACGACGTCGGTGTGGGCGGTCAGCTTGTGGGCGGTGTACGCGAGGTTCTCGGGGTTGGGCTTGGAGATCACCTGGAACTCGCGGCCGAAGTGGGTCTCCTGAACGAAGGCGATACGCTCGGCCAACTCCATGACGGCGCCGACGCGGGTGGGCACGTCTTTGACGATGGCGAACCCGTAGTCCCTGATCAGGGCCAGCCAGCGCCGGAGTCCGTCGTCGCCGGCGTCGATCTCATCCAGGTGGATGACCGGCGGGCGGCCGGCGATCTCGGCCGTCCAGAGGATCGGCTCGTCGCGGCGCTCGGTTCTCCCCGGCCCGCCCGGCCGGTTGGCGCGCAGCCAGGCGGTGCCGAGCGACGTGCGGTGCCCGTCCTCCCAGGTCACGTCGAGGCGCTCGCCGATCTCGATGCCGGCGGGCCGCACGTCGAGGTCGAGGACGACGTTGTCGAGCAGCCGCTCCCAGGCGTCGGGGTGCTTGCACTCTGGGCATGCGCAGTTGTCACGCAGCCAGACGTAGGGAAAGTCGGTGGTCGAACCGTCGTCCCATCCGATGGTCACGGCCCGGGCCCCGACGGCGCCGATCGTGGTCACCGCCAGCCTCCGTTCTGCTCTACGGAACGTTCTGTCCAGTGGAACGCTACGATACTCGCGACATGCCGGCGCAGTCAACCAACACCGTCGTCGCCGTGGAACGAGCTTTCGCCGTGCTCCAGACGCTGGCGGCCGCAGACGGAAGCCTGGGCGTGACGGCCATCGCCACGGCCACGGGGCTGGCCAAGAGCACCGTCGCCCGCCTGCTGGCGACGCTCGAGGGGCTGGGCATGGCCGAGCGCGCCGGGGCCGGCGGCCGGTACCGGCTGGGCCCCGGGCTGGCCACATTCACGCCCCGGACCGCGTCGTCGCTGGTCGAGCTGGCACGGCCCCACCTCAGAGACCTGGTCGACGAGACGGGCGAGGACGCCGGACTGGCGGTGTCGGACGGCTACGACGTGCTGTACGTCGCCCAGGTACAGGGTTCGGGCGCCGTGCAGGTCCAGGATTGGACGGGAGCGCGGTTGCCCCCGCATGCGGTGGCGGCCGGCTTCGTGCTGATGCGCTCCTGGCCGGCCGAGAAGCTCGACGCCTATCTGGCCGGCTCTCTGGCTGCGCCGGCGCCGCGCACCATCACCGACCCGGACGTGATCCGCCGGCGGGTCGCCGATTGGGGGGGATACGTCTGGACTCGCCTCGAGTTCGCCGCCGATGTCAACGGCGTGGCGGCGCCCGTGGTCGACCCGGCCGGTTCGATCGCGGCAGCCGTCAACCTGTACGGGCCCTCGTACCGCTTTCCCGGCGACCGCTCGGAGGACGACATCGGCGCCCGGCTGGCGGAGGCCGGAAGGCGGATCTCCCGACACCTCGCGGCGATCACGCCCGGCGGCAATTGACCATTGCGCGCGACGCCCGTGGGTGTGATCATCTGGTCATGAAGCTCAAGCTGCGGACCACCGAGCCGCCGGCCAGATCCCTGCCGCCGCGGCTGGCCAACCTCCGGCGGCGCTCCTGCACGTGGCGGGACGGGGTCGGGCCCGGGTTCGCCACCGGAGTGACCGAGCAGATGGTGGAGTACCTCGCCGGCCGACCGCGGGCCGACTACTGCAAGTAGAGAGTCAGGCGCTCTGCCCGTCCTCCGAAGGCTCGAGGTCGCCGTAGTCCTCGAGGCACCGCTCGACCAGCGGAATGGGGAT
>CAYGCW010000274.1:0-4018 GCA_964348465.1 uncultured Acidimicrobiia bacterium
CCCGTCTCCACGATTTCGCCACGGCGTTTGCAGTCCATCGGGGCGATTTCGAGACAGCCGGACGCTTGCTGGGCCGTGCCGAGGCGCATGAGCTGGAGGGCCGGCGCTGGGATGAGTTGGCCGCGCTCCGACTCCGACTCGAAGCCGCGTTGGATCGCACCAAGCTGGCGGCTCTGGTGCGGGAAGGGGCCGCCATGGTTGACGTCGAAGCTGTGGAGCTGTTTCTCGAGTGGGACGCAGACACTCGCGTTCCGCCGAGTGGTGTAACTGGCGGCGGGGGTCCGTGACGCGGTAGG
Source organism: uncultured Acidimicrobiia bacterium (assembly GCA_964348465.1). Classification (GTDB taxonomy): domain Bacteria; phylum Actinomycetota; class Acidimicrobiia; order Spongiisociales; family JAOTWH01; genus CAYGCW01. The sequence goes on from CAYGCW010000274.1 coordinate 297, forward strand.
CGTTCCCCAGTCTCCTCCATGGGCCGATCGGCCCTAACTGCTGCCGCCGAACGCGGTGACAATGACGGAAACGCCGCACCAGGCAAGGCGGGGGTGGGTGCGGCACGCTCAGGGGAGGTAGAGCAATGCATCACGTGACCCCGTTCGCCTGTATTTGGTGCCGCGATGGCCGCGGTTCTGATCATGAGGACGAGGTCACGATCTCATGCTCGGACGGGACGAGCGTTTCCTTTCCGGTCCCACCGCCGGACGAACCGCCGATGCCCGGCGTGCTGGCCGTTGCCTACATCAACGACGACGGCATCGACGGCTACCTGGAGGGCGCTGACACCCTGATTGAGGGTCTGTTCGATTCCAACGAGGACGGCGTCCCATCGGCCGGCGACGAGATCAGGACCGGTCAGTACCCTCTCGACGTCGACGCCACGGACCGCGGGTCGTTCGGTGTCGCCACCCATACGGCCGATGTGGCTGTCGGCAACGCAACCTCGGTGACGGCCTTCGTCGGCGGCGCGGCCTTCTCGTGGGTCAACTCGGGAGACTTCGAGTCATACGAGGAGGGGACGGTGCCAGAGTCCTGTTCCGATGCGAACACGACGATCATCGATGACTGGAGCCTGAGCTCGGACGATGGCGTATGTGCGGGCGTCTTGTCGCCCAGCCAGCCGAACACGCCCGCGGACGACGTCCTGCTTCGACCCGGCGACGATGCGTTCATCGATGTCGACATACTGAGCTGATCCCCGCCTGTAGTTGGATGAGCCAGCCAGACGCGGCAAGGGTTCGGCGCTCAGCCCGTCAGGTCGGCGGGCACGAGCGTGACCGAGGCGGGGCCGACCTGGAGCGTCACGGCGTCGTCGCCCGAGTGGCGGCCGACGACCCGGTACTCAGGCTCGCCTTCGAGGAGCCCGTGCTCAATGATCTCGGGCCCATCCGGGTCCACGACCCAGTAGTGGGGGAGTCCCACCGCAGCGTACTTGCGCGCCTTGCGCAGCATATCTGCGGCCCGGTCTGTCGACAGGACCTCTACGGCCAGGTGGGGGATGCCCGTGTAGCGCGCCTGCTCATCGGTGGCGTCGATCACCGTGAGATCGGGGATGAACTCGTCGCTGGCAGGTCTCCACGCCCACCCCAGCACCGGTTTGAGAGGCGGTTGCAGCGTCGACTTGAGGACCACGAATAGGTTTCCCGAGATGTCTTGGTGACGTTGGGTCGGCGACGGGCTCACGACGAGCATCCCGTCGATGTACTCGCCGCGGACGTCCTCACCCAAGGCGGCGTACTCCTCCCACGACATCGCCACCCGGTCTCCGGGCCGTAGTTGCGTCGGCATCGCATGCACCGTACACCTCCGATGTCCTCCGTCGGGTGTCGGGGACAGCATGCGTGGTGGGTGTGACACGGTGCCTGGGATCAAGCTCGACGCAATCGCGCCAAACCACACATGACGTACTTCCACTGCCGCCGAGGGCCGGCGCTCTACGCCGCGATGGCCTATCAGTGACCTGCGCCGACACCGGATCCGACTGCCCAGGACACTTCACGACGGCGACCAAGGAAGAGCTGGTGCAGCACGTGCAACTGCACGCCGCCGAGGCGCATCCCGGCCTCGAGCTGACCAGCGAGCAGGTGGACGCACTCGTCAAGCAGACGTAGCCGGCGTCACCGGCGCACGGTGCCGGCTCCGGGACTTCTCAGGCGCGTTGCCATCGGTGAGCCGCCCCCGCCTCCGCCAGCAGGTCCACGCCGGCCTGGCGGGCGGCGTCGACGAGGTCGATCAGCACCCAGTTGTCGCGCAGCAGGGCGCCGTCGCGGCGCCAGAAGTCCATGATGTTCCACCCTGCCGTCTCCCCGGTCGGCGGCCAGCCGAGGAACTCGTCGGTGATCGTCCCCACCAGGCTCGGCCAGCCGGTCGACGCCGCGAACATCCCTTCGGCGATCCGGACCCGGTGGCCCACGCCGCGCCGGTCGGGGAACGCCTGCACGATCGGCCCCTGGGCCCGCTCCACGAACTCGTCCAACCTGAACGCCGACCCGACCCCCACCGGCCCGTGCCACCGCATGTCCGGATGCCAGAACCGCTCCAGCCCCTGGCTGGCCTGGTCCGCGCCGTCGAACCGGTTCAGCCCGCCGAAGATCATCTCCTCGACCAGCGCCAGCGTTGCCGCCGACTCGGCGGGATCCTGCGGCTCCGTCAGCACCCCGCCCTCCGGTCCGCGCACTACCACGTCGCGCCCCGCCCCGGCCGGCAGCATCGGACGGCCCGCCTGGCGTAGCAGCGCCGGCAGATCGACCAGCCACCGTATCTCCACCACCTCCCCGCCGGCGACCCGGCAGAACTCCCCGAACCGGAACCGCACCTCTCTGCCGGTCGGCGGGATGCTCAGCCACTCATCGGCGAACGTCGCCACGAGCTCCCCGGTCGCCGCCACCCACGTGGCGCCCTCGAACTCGCCGCCGACGACCACCCACGGCTCACGGCGCAGGTCGGGCATCGCCGCCTGCCACGGCCCAGCCACGTCACCCCACTGTCCCGACCGCAGCGGCTGGAACCCGTGCCACTCCGCGCCCGGCGGGTACCCGATGCGCCACGCCTCCCGGACCAGGCGCTTCGCCTGGCCCGGCGTCACCAGAGCCGCTCGCTGGCGAGTGCCGCCCCCTCCGCCAGCGCGCCGAGCTTGGCGTACGTGATGTCCGGGTCGACGGCGCCGTACCCGGCGAACGTCGAGAAGCCGCAGTCGGTGCCGGCCAGCACCCGCTCCCTGCCGACGATGCCGGCAAAGCGCTCGATCCGCTGGGCCACCAGCCGCGGGTGCTCCACGAAGTTCGTCGTCGAATCGATCACGCCGGGCACCAGCACCTTGTCGTCGGGAATGTCCGCCTCCGCCACCACCTCCCACTCGTGGGCGTGCCGCGGATTCGAGGTCTCGAACAGCAGCGCCTGGGGCCGCGCCGCCAGCGCGATCGGGAGCACCACCTCCAGCCCCGCGTCGAAGGTGTGCGGTCCTTCGTAGTTCCCCCAGCACACGTGCAGCCGCATCCGGTCCGGCGGGATGTTCGCCACCGCATTGTTGAGCGCCTCCACGTGGAGCCGGGCCAGCGACTCGTACTCCTCCTGGGACCGGTCCTTGAACATCATGTGCCGCCCCAGCCCCAGGTCCGGCGAGTCGAGCTGCAGCAGTTGATCACCTTGTCGACCGCCTTGGGATACTTGTCGCCGTAGACCCTGGTGAACTCGGCGATGGCGTCGTCGGCGTCGGCTCGGGTCTCGGCTTGGTAGATCTCGTGCAAGGCGGCCTTGGCGGACCGATGCAGCCGCTTCGGCAACGCGTCGAGAACGTTGGCGGTCTTGTGGACCCAGCAGCGCTGCTCCCGCGTGTTAGGGAATACGTCGCCGAGCGCCTTCCAGAACCCCAGGGCGCCGTCCCCGACGGCCAGCACGGGAGCCGCCATGCCGCGGGCTTTGAGGTGACGCAGCACCCCGGCCCACGACTCGGCCGATTCCCGGTAGCCCTCGGCACAGGCCAACAGCTCTTTGGTGCCGTCGGCCCGCACCCCGATGATCACCAGAGCACACAGCCGGTCTTCTTCGAGGCGGATGCGGAAATGCACGCGGTCCGCCCACACATAGACGTAGTCCGACCCGGACAGATCCCGCTGCTCGAAGGCCCGGTACTCGTCTGACCAGGTCTCGAGGAGGCGGGTGATCGTCGACGCCGACA
>CAYGCW010000275.1:0-293 GCA_964348465.1 uncultured Acidimicrobiia bacterium
CCGGGGAGGGGACTCGAACCCCTGACCTGCTCATTACGAGTGAGCTGCTCTGCCGCCTGAGCTACCCCGGCGCGGCCGCGCATGGTACCCGGCCGGCAGAGCTGCCGGAAGGCCGAGGCCCCGTCGCCCGCCTATCCTGGCTGCTCGCTCCTGCCGGTGGAGGACATGGCAGACCAGGCCAACTTCGAGCGGGATGCCCTCGAGTTCGCTCCGCAGCTCTACTCGGCGGCCCTCCGCATGACGCGCAACCCGGCCGACGCCGAGGACGTGCTGCAAGAGGCGCGGTTGAAGGG
>CAYGCW010000275.1:303-4011 GCA_964348465.1 uncultured Acidimicrobiia bacterium
GAGGACGTCGTGCAGGAGACTTTCCTCAAGGCCTATCGCGCCTACCACACCTTCAAGGAGGGAACCAACCTCAAGGCCTGGCTGTACCGCATCCTCACCAACACCTACATCAACCGTTACCGGAAGCAACAGCGCCGCCCCTCCGAGGTCGAGTTGGGCGAGCTGGAGGATCTGTATCTCTTCCGCCGCCTCGGCGATCCGGGCGGCTCGGGAGCTTCCCGCTCCGCCGAGGAGGAGGTGCTGGAGCAGATCGTCGACACCGACGTGCGGGATGCGCTGGAGTCGCTGCCCGACAACTTCCGGCTGCCGGTGCTGCTCGCCGACATCGAGGGCTTCTCGTACAAGGAGATCGCCGAGATCATGGACATACCGATCGGCACCGTGATGTCGCGGCTCCACCGGGGAAGAAAGGCGCTCCAGAAGAGGTTGTGGAATGTTGCCGAGGAGCGCGGCCTCGTGGGTCGCGACGCCGACGAACCGAGACCATGAGCCACACCTGCGACGAAGCGATCGAGCAGATCTACTTCTACCTCGACGGGGAGATGACCTGGTACAAGCGCACCCGCGTGCGGCGCCACCTGCGCCGCTGCGGTGACTGCGCGTCGGCGTTCGACTTCGAGACGCGCTTCAAGGAGGTCGTCCGCAACAAAGGCATGGAGCATCCCCCTCCGGAACTCATCGACCGCCTGCGGACGTTCCTACGGGAGCACCGAACGGACGAGCCCGGAGCCTGAGGCAACGGCTGCGGGCGGCGACCGAGAAAAGAGCCTGTCGAGATGTCTGACACCGTGAAGGGCAACCGGATCCGGGGCAAGCTGCGCGCCCCCCGGACCTACGCCGAAGATCGGGTCTGCGCGCAGAAGGGTTGCACGACCACGCTCTCCCGGTACAACCGGCGGGAGCACTGCTACGCGCACGCCCCCACCAAGTTCCCGCGCTTGCGCGGCCGGGTCGTCCCGGAGACCTGACCGCCGACCGGCATTACCGCCCGGTCTCGCGGTCGGGTAACCTCGGGCCGCCATGAGCACGCTTCGAGCACTCCTCTCCGTCCTCGCCCTCGCACTCATGCCGGTGGGACCGGTCGGGCTGCTGGCACCGGTCGCGCCCGCCGCGGCGTACGAGGTCGCCGCCCAGGGGCCTGCCGAGGAGTTCCCCGAGGAGGCCGCCGCCGAGGATCCGCCGCCCTGGACGGCCCGCTACCTGGCGCCCACCATCCTCGCGATGGCGGGCGTGGTGCTGGTGCTGGTGCTGATCGGCTACGGCGTCAGGGTCCGGGGCCGCTACCGCGTGGTGAGGTGAGCCCGCTGCGGTGGCCCCTGGCGATCCGGGTCGCCGATCGTGTCGCCGGCAACTACCCGCTCGAAGGCACCTACCACGACGCCCTGTTCGCTCGCCAGGCGCCCGACCTGGTGGCCAGGGCCGGTGACCTCGTAGCCGCCGAGACCCGCCTCGAGGCGCCCGGCGAGCCCGAAGTGGCGGTGGTCAGCCGCCGAAGGTGGGTAGAGAGCAACGTCGCCGTCTTCTCCCGGCTGCTCGCCCCGGCCGAGGAGCGGCTCGGATCGCGCCGCGGCCCGGGACGCGCCGTCGCCGAGCGCATCGTCGCCGTCGAGATGGGGGCTCTGCTCGGCATGCTGTCACGGCGAGTCCTCGGCCAGTACGAGATGGTGCTGCCGACGGGCGACGACGAGGCCGGCGACGTCATGCTGTTCGTGGGTGCCAACGTGCTGTGGATGGAGCGGGCCAACGAGCTGCGGCCCGCCGAGTTCCGGTTCTGGGTGGCGCTCCACGAGTGCACCCACCGCCTGCAGTTCGTGGGCGTTCCCTGGCTGCGCGGCCACTTCCTGGGCCTGGTCACCCAGCTCGTCGCCACCGCCACCCCGGAGCCGGGCCGGCTGGCGCGGGTCGCCGGCGAGCTGCGCCGGGCGGCGGCCGCGGGCGAACCGATGGTGGGGGAGGCCGGCCTGATGGGCATCTTCGCCACGCCCGAGCAGCGTGACGTGATCGACCAGGTGCAAGCGCTCATGTCGCTGCTGGAGGGCCACGGCCACGTGATCATGGACCGCATCGGAGCGCGCGTGCTGACCAGCCAGCCCCGCATGTCGGCGATCGTGCGACGCCGGCGCCAGGATCCGCGCACCGCCGCATTCATGCGGCTGGTGGGCCTGGAGATGAAGATGAAGCAGTACGAGCTCGGGGAGAAGTTCGTCATGGCGGTCGAGCGGGAGGCGAGCTTCGAGACGCTCGACCTGGCCTGGCGGGGCCCGGAGAGTCTCCCGACTCTGGAGGAGATCCGGGAACCGCTGCTGTGGCTGGAACGCGTCGCCTGACCGAGCTGGGCGGCTCCGTCGTCGCCCGGGCCCGCGTCCGCCTTCCCGAAGGTCCGGCCGTCGTCGCCCTGAGTGGGGGAGCCGACAGCGCCGTGTGCGCATGGGCAGCCCGGGAGGTGGGTGCGGCTCAGGTGCGAGCGGTCCATGTGCATCACGGGTTCACCGCCTCCGACGCGTTGGCCGCGGCTGCTTCGGCCATCGCCGACAAGCTGGGCATCGATTGCGACGTGGTCACGGTGGAGGTCCGGGAAGGACCTTCGCCGGAGGGCCAGGCACGGGCCGTCCGCCACCGGGCGCTGGAGGAGGCGGCCGGGCCCGGGGAATGGCTGCTCACCGGCCACACCCGTGACGACCAGGCGGAGACGGTCGTCGGCAACCTGCTGCGGGGCGCCGGGGCCGCAGGCCTGCGCGGCATCACCGACCGGGGGCGGTGGGTGCGGCCGCTGCTCGACGTGACCCGCGCCGAGACCAGAGAACTGGCCGCCCTGGCCGGCCTGCCTTTCCGCGACGACCCTGCCAACGTCACCGACTACCGCCGCAACATCATCCGGCGGGACGTCCTTCCCCGCCTGGAATCCGCGTTCAACCCCCGGCTGCGCGAAACGCTGGCGCGGACCGCCGGCCGGCTCGCCGAGGACGAGGCGGTGCTCGACGGAGCCGCCGCCCTCGTGCCGTCGCGCCCGGCAGGGGCGGGTCTGGCGCTCCCTGCGGCACTGCTGGCCACCCTCCCGCGGGCCGTGGCCGCGCGCGCAGCGCGCGCGGCGCTGCGCCGCTGCCGGCCGCCGTACGGGGGTTCGGCGGAGGAGATCGCCGTCATCCTGGAGGTCGCGGCGGGCGAGAGACGCCGCACCGCACTGGCGGGTGGCATGGAGGCGACGCGGGAAGGGCCATGGGTGGTCATCGGCGCCGGCGGGGCGACGCCCGGCGCCGAGGTCGCGCTCTCGCTGCCGGGGACGGCCGCCTGCGGGTCGGTGCTGGTCTCGGCGTGGGTGGAGGAGCGACCGCCGCAGCCTTGGCCGCTGGGGACGGCCACCGTGGTGCTCGACGCAGACGTGCTTGGCATGGACGCGGTGCTGCGGCCCGCGGAGCCGGGAGAGCGGGTGGAGATCACGGCCGGGTCCAAAGCCGTCTCCGACGCCCTCGCCGAGGCGGGGGTCCCCGAGCGGCTCCGAGCCGGGTGGCCGGTCGTCGCCGCGCGTGGGAAACTGGCGTGGGTGGTCGGCGCCCGGGCCGCCGCTTGGGCGGCGCCCACGCCGGGCACCGGGCGCTACCTGTGGCTCACTTACGAGATGGAGAACGCGTGAAAGTCGGCAAGACCATCGTCACCGCAGACGAGATCGAGGCGAAGCTCCCCGAGATGGGCGAGCAGATCACGGAGGAC
>CAYGCW010000276.1:0-4002 GCA_964348465.1 uncultured Acidimicrobiia bacterium
CCTAGCGCCGCCGCACCCATTCAGCACGGCTTCAGGTCCGGCCCTGCATCCTGTCGTGGATCGCCCGAGCTACGCGGCCTCCCGCTGCCGCTCCAGGAGGAAGCATGAAGAAGAGAACGACCGCCGTCATCGGAGGGCTCGCCGTGGTCGGGGCCCTGATCGGGGGCGCTGGTGTCGCCCTCGGCTCCAGCGACGACGACGGAACTGAGACTCCGATCACCGGCGTGGAGCTGGAGAAGGCCACTGACGCCGCCCTGGCCCACACGGGCGGCGGTACGGTCACCGAGACCGAGAAGGGCGACGAGGAGAGCCTCTACGAGGTCGAGGTGACGCTGGAGGACGGCAGCCAGGTCGACGTCCAGCTCGACGAGAACTTCGCGGTGGTCGGCACCGAAGCGGACGACGACTCTGCCGACGACGACGTCGACGACGATTGATCGAGGCCGGTCGGCCGAATCCGGGTTCGACCCTCCCGGAGATCCCGTCAATGGTCTCGCGGCGGGCCTCGGCTGCGGGTCCCCGAATTGGATACGAGTCGCTCGCCACGTGCCAGACTCGTCGGCACCTAGAGGAATGGAGGGGCCCGTGTCCAGAGGTGTTCGACTTCTCGCGGTGGTCGTGGCGGCGGCACTGGTGCTCGCAGCGTGCGGCGACTCCGGCAGCGCCGATGACGACGGAGGGAACGGGGAAGCCAGCAGTGTGACGACGTCGGAGCGCAGCGACACCGACGCGACGCTGGGCACCATCCCCGACATTCCCGGCATCGACGACGAGTGTTTGGCGATGGCGCAGCTGTTCGGCTCGCTCGGCGCTGCCTCGCTCTTGATCACCGGGCAGACCGAGTTCGACCAGGCCGAGGCGCAGGCGCAGTTCGAGGCTGCCCGGCGCGCCCTGCCTGACGCCCTGCAAGGCGACATCGACACCGTCAACGACGCCATGAACGCCTACTTCCAGGCGCTCGCCGATCTCGACATCGACTTCTCCGACCCCCAGGCCTTCGCCGACGCCTCACCCGAGGACTTCGCAGCCCTCGAGGAGGTAGGCCTCCTGTTCGACACGCCAGAGGTCGACGCAGCGTTCGACAACCTCAGCGCCTACGCCGAGGACCAGTGCCCCGACTTCGTCAGCGAGTGACGAACGGCTAGCGGCGACCCCTGCCGGGAGCCACCGCCAGCACCCGGCAGGGGCTCCCCGATCCCTCCTCCCACGGGATGGGACCGACGAACGCCGTGGCACCGCGCGCCGGCACCCCGTCGAGATTGGCGAGGTTCTCGATGCCGTACTTGCCGGCGCCGAGGAAGCCGACGTGCACGGCGAAGTCCGTCGAGTTGCCGGGGTCGAGGCTCGCCGTGTCGACCCCGATGCCCACCACCGACCGTCGCCGCAGCAGCCACTCGGCGGCGTCGGCGCTGAAGCCGGGGAAGTTGAGGTCCGGAAAGCCGGCGCCGCCGCGGAACGCATCGCCGTCCCCGACCTTCGCCGCCCAGCCGGAGTTCATGCACACCAGCGCCCCGTGCGGGATGCGTCCGTGGCGGCGCTCGTAGGCGACGAGGTCGGCCGGCTCGACCATCGCATTCGGATCGTCCAGCGCCTTCGCCGTGATGTCGATCACCGCCAGCGGCGCGATCAGTGTGGCCGGGTCCAGCTCGTCCACGAGCGCCATTCCGAGCGAGAAGTGGCCTGGCGTGTCGAGATGCGTGCCGATGTGCTCGAGGAACGTCCACTCCTTGGCGTAGAAACCGCTGTCGGGAATGGTGAACACCACCTCGTCGAACACCGCTTGCGGTCCCAGGAATGACGGGAACGTGCGCACGAGGCGATGGGTCAGGTCGACCACCTTCCGACCGCGGCTCATGCCCAGGGCCGGGGCGGCCGGCGCGGCCACCAGCGCCGCAGCTGCCGCGGCGGTGGCGCCCACCTTCAGGAACGACCGCCTGCTCAGCCGGCCGTCATCGGCGCCGGTGTGATGGGCATGGGGTGTGAGACTGACGCACATGGAGTCCTCCCTCGTTGTCGTCCCGGCCCCCTGCCGGGTACCTTCGTCGAGCTTACGCGCCGGCGGCGGCGAGGAACCGGTCGCGGCCGCCGGCCCGTCCTACGGAGCATGCGCTAGGTTCGGAGGATCTCATGAGGCGGACGAAGACGTTGGCGGCTGCGTTGCTGCTGCTCGCAGCGTGCGGCGACGCCGGCGGGACCACGACCGAGGCGCCCGGCGCGACGACCACGACGCTCTCCCCCACTTCCACGTCGATTCCCCAGACGACGTCCACGACTCCGACGACCACGACTCCGACTACCACCGCCCCAACGACCACCGCCCCGCCGCCTGCGGCCGCCGCGGCCGTCCGGATCGGGATCTGCATGGTCGGCGTCTCGCCCCAGGGCGAGTGGCTGCTCACTCGCCAAGCGCTCGACCCCCACCTGCCGCTCGCCGACGCCTACCGCGAGCTGGGGCTCACGAGTACCGGGGCCGCAGTTCCGGCCGAGGTGCTGCCGCTCTCCGCCGAGCTGCTCGAGGGCCCCCCGGAGATCTTCGCCGACGCAGTGCCCGCGGACCTCGTCACCTCGGGAGGCGAGATCCTCCACCACGGCGTCTACGTTGGTGGGGACTGGGACCCGTTCCCGCGGCCCGTCGTCGAGCTCGACCCGAGCCAGGCGGTGTACCGCGATGCCACAGCTGAGGTGCTCGCCGACCTGGGGTTCACCGGCCCCCCGGTGAACCGCACCATCCTGCGGTTCGACATCGAGGGCGACGGCGTCGACGAGGTGCTCGTGCACGCCACGACCTTCGAAGGCCGCCCGCAGCAGCCCGACGACTACTCGGTGCTGTACCTGCGCCGCCTGGAGGAGGGCGAGGTCCGAACGTCGGTGCTGCGCAGCGGTGAGGCCGTGCCCGAGTTCACCGACAACCCCGAGATCCTCACCGCCGAGCGTTCGGAGATCGAGACCGTTGCGGACGTCAACGGAGACGGCATCCTCGAGCTCATCGAGAGCTGGTCATTCTTCGAGTCGTCGGCCACCGTGCTTTGGGAGAACGGAGTCGAGGGCTTCGCGCCCGTGGCCGAGTGCGGGGCGGGCGTATGACTGCGGGAACCGGCCGAGGGCGCCCCGGCGTCCATGAGTGACACGGCCCGGGAGATGACATGAGCAAGCTGAGGTGGACGGCGGCGGCAGCAGCGCTCCTGCTCGCGTTGACGGCGTGCGGCGACAGCGCCGACACGCTCTCGCTCGAGGCGCCGGCCCAGGAGAGCGGCGAGGGCGCCCCGGCGGCCGAAGCGCCGGAGGAGACGGCCCCCGCCGACGCCGCCCGAGATGCACTCGGGACCGGTGGGACGGCGGCGCCTGCCGCCCTGCAGACCACCACCGACATCGGGCGCGACATCATCTTCACCGCCCAGCTCACCGTAGCCGTCAACGACGTCGCTGCCGCGGGTGCGGAGGCGACCCAGGTGGTCGAGTCGTTCGGCGGCATCCTCTTCGGCCAGGAGACCTCCGGCTTCCCCGAGCCCCGCAGCGTGCTCGTGTTCAAGGTGCGCCCCGAGGACTTCCAGGCCGTGCTGGCGGAACTGGGCGCGATCGGCGAGTTGCGCACCCAGAACGTCTCCGCCGAGGACGTCACCGAGCGGGTCGTGGACCTGGAAAGCCGGATCGAGACCGCAGCTGCCAGCGTCGAGAGGCTGAAGCAGTTCCTCGGCGAGGCGAACGACATCGTCACGATCAGCGAGCTGGAAGCCCAGCTGCTCGACCGGGAAACACAGCTCGAGACCCTCCGGGGCCAGCTTCGCACGATCCGCGACCGGGTCGACCTGGCCACGATCACCCTCACTCTGACGGAGGCGCTCGCGAATCCCCAGGTGGACCTCGCCGTCTCCGCGTACCGCGGCCATGAGGATGCCGGCCTCTCCTGCCCCGGCGAGGGCGGCATCACCGTGGACCGGGACGACGACGTCACCGTCTGCTTTCAGATCACCAACGCCGGCGACACGCCGCTCACCGGCTTCA
>CAYGCW010000277.1:0-3979 GCA_964348465.1 uncultured Acidimicrobiia bacterium
GGAATGGGTGATCTGCCCGGCGGCGTGCCACGTCGATCCCGAGGCCAGCTCGCCCTTCTCCAGGAGCAGGCAGTCGGCCCAGCCCTCCAGGGTGAGGTGGTAGAGCAGCGAGGTGCCCATGATCCCGCCGCCGATGACGATCGCCTGGTAGTCGGTGCTCATGGTTCGCTCATCGTCCGTCGTGGCCGCTATCTTGGTACGAACGTTTGGCTCGGTGTCATGAATCGAACGAGTGTACCAACAACGCCCGCCGGCGTCGACGACGTGCTGGAGCGGCTGGCCGCCACGATGGACGGGATGAGCCCGCAGCTCCGCAAAGCGGCGGCGTTCGTCCTCGACCATCCGGCCGAGGTGGGCCTGGCCTCGATCCGGGAGCTGGCCGATGCGGCGAGCGTCAAGCCGAACACGATGGTGCGCCTGGCCCGCGCCGCCGGCTACGAGGGCTTCGAAGACTTCCGGGCGCCGTTCCGGGACGAGTTGCGGGCGGCCGCCAACCCGTTCCCGGACCGGGCCCAGTGGCTGCAGGAGCTGTCTGCGGGGGGGCGGCTCGGCGTGTTGTACGGCGAGATCGCCGGCGCCGCCATCGCCAACCTCGAAGAGCTGTTCGCCGCCACCGGCGCCGACGAGGTCGCGGCGATCGCCGATGCCGTCGTCGCCTCCCGCCGTACCTATGTGATCGGGGTGGGCGCCAACTACTCCCTCGCCCACAACTTCGCGTACCTGGTCGGAATGGCGATGGAACATGTCGTCCCGGTACCGGACGAAGGCAACGTGCCGATGGACACGATCGTGCGCGCCGGGCCCGGGGACGTCGTCCTGGCGATGACGTTCGCCCCCTACCGCTCCGAAGTGGTGGAGGCCACCGCTGCCGCCCGCCGCCAGGGCGCCACCGTCGTGGCGCTCACCGACAGCCACGGCTCCCCCATCGCCGCCGGCGCCGCTCATGTGATCCTCGCCCCGAGTGACGGGCCGCAGTTCTTCCCCTCGACCCTGGCGGCCGCCGCGGCCCTCGAGACGCTGGCATCGTTCATCGTCGCCGACGCGGACCCCGAGGTGGTGGCCGCCATCGACCGCTTCCATCGGCGCCGGTACGATCTCGGCATCTACGTGCAGGAGAGCGATTGACCGACGTTGCGCCGGGCGCCTACACGCAGCCCCAGCGGGCGATGGAGCCGTCCGTCTACCTGGAGCCCGAAGTGTTCGCCGCCGAACGCGACGCCGTCCTCGCCACCACGTGGCAGTACGCCTGCCACGGCTCGGAGCTGGCCGAACCCGGCGACTACGTCGCCTACGAGATCGCCGGCGAGTCGCTGGTCACGCTGCGGGACGCCGACGGCGCCATCCGCACCTTCTACAACGTATGCATGCACCGCGGCCACGAGCTGGTCGAGGGGCGGGGCTCCCGCAAGCTGTTGGTGTGTCCGTACCACGCCTGGTCCTACAAGCTCGACGGCCGCCTCCACCGGGCTCCCCACGCGGACGGCAGAGCCGGGTTCGACGCCGCCGAGATCTGCCTGACCCCGGTGCCCACCGAGGACTTCCTCGGGTTCGTGTTCGTGAACCTCGACGTAGGGGCGCAGTCCATGGACGAGGTGTACCCGGGGGTGCGGGCCCTGCTCGCCGAGTTCCTGCCGTCGATCGAGCGGATGCGTCCGGTGGAACGGCGCGAGTTCGTCGCCGAGGCCAACTGGAAGGCCACCGTCGAGAACTACAACGAGTGCTACCACTGCCGCCATGTGCACGCCTCGTTCTCGAAGGGCGTGGTGCTGCCCGACAGCTACACCATCAAGCCGATCGGCAGATGCCTGCGCCACGAGGCCGACAGCTCCCCCGATCAGTACTACGAGATCGACCATGACGCCTCGCCGTACGCCGCCGAGTATTCGTCGTTCTACCTGTGGCCGCTGTTCTCGTTCCAGGTGTACCCCGGGCCCGTCCTGAACACCTTCTGCTGGCGCCCTTCCGCCGTGGACCGCACGCCGTTCTTCCGCGAATGGTTCAGCCTCGACGGCGCCGACTCCGACGTCGTGCGCACCGTCGCCAAGGAGGACGCCGAGACCACCGTCGCCGAGGACCTCAAGCTGCTGCGCTCCGTCCAGCGGGGTATGGCCAGCCGCGGGTACCGGCCCGGTCCGCTGGTGCTCGACCCCCAGATGGGGCTGAACAGCGAGCACACGGTCGCCGCCATCAAGGCCTGGTACGAGGAGGCGATGGCCGGGTGACGTTCGACCCGGCGTCGCTCGCGCCCAAGTACGCCGCCCGGGCCGGCTTCGTCACCACCCCCAAGTACTTCGACGACGCGGTTCAGGAGTTCCTCAAGGTGGCGCCGCCCGGGGTGGGCGTCATCCAGCGGGTGCTCCACCTCGACGGCTACTCCTGGGAGCTGACCGAGCGCGCCGAGGGGATGCCCGAGCTGGAACGGTCGGCGCTTGCTCTCGCCGAGTCGCACTGCCAGGTGGTGATCCAGGTGGGCACCAACTGGGTCCACGCCGCCGGCACGACCCCGGAGGAGATCGCCGCGATGATCGCCAGGGTCTCGGCCGACATCGGCGTGCCGTTCTTGATGGCGGGGCAGTGCATCGTCGAGGCGTTGCGCCACATCGGCGCCCGGCGCATCGCGGTCGCCAACAGCTACTACCGCGATGCCTGGCGGGACGGCATCAACCGCTACCTGGCCGAGTCCGGCTTCGAGATCGCCGCCTCCGGCTCGATCGTCGATCAGGGCATCGTCGCCTCACTCGAGGAAGCGCTGGCGATCGAAGCCGCGACGCTGTGGGACTACCCGCCCGCCATCGTGCGGCGGGCCATCGTGGAGATGCACGCCGTCGCGCCCGACGTCGACGCCGTGGTGCAGACCGGGGCCGGGTTCCGCACCATCGAACTGCTGGCGGACATCGAAGCCGAGATCGGCGTGCCGGTGGTGCCGAGCGACGCGGCCACCTTCTGGGCCGGCCTGCGCACCCTGGGACTGGCGGCGCGGGCCGGGTTCGGGTCGCTGCTGGACGGCACCGGTGGATGACCGCATCCTGGTGCTGTGGGCGACGCCCCGCTCCACGTCCACCGCGTTCGAGTGGATGATGCGGGTGCGCGGCGACTTCGTCGTCCTGCACGAGCCCTTCGGCCCTGCCTACTACCGGGGCGACGACCGCCGCACCACCCGCCCCGCAGAGAACCCGCGGGAGCGGGGCCGCACCTATGCCTCGACATGGGCCGAGATCCTGGCCGCCCGCCGGCGAGGCCGGGTGTTCTCGAAGGACTTCCCGAACTACGTGATGCACCTGGTCGACGGCGAGTTCCTCGACCATTTCCAGCACACGTTCCTGGTGCGGGACCCTGCCAAGGCGCTGGCGTCGATGTACAACCAGTGGGACGAGTTCACGATGGACGAGGCGTCCTACGAGGCGCTCCACGAGCTGTTCGACCTCGTCGTCGAGCGCTACGGCCGGATCCCTCCGGTCATCGACTCGGACGACCTGCTCGACGACCCCGCCGGCGTCGTGCGGGCGTATTGCGACGCCGTCGGCATCCCGTTCTTTCCTGGGGCTCTCGAATGGGAGGAAGGCGAGCGTCGCGAGGTGCGCTGGTACGGCGGCACCTGGCACGACTCGCTGTCGGCGAGCACCGGTCTCGGGCGCCAGGCGACCGAGTACCGCGGCCGCATCGATGACCTGCCTTTTCTCCGCGAGATGTACGCCCGGTGCAAGCCGCACTACGACGCCGTGGCCACTCACAGGCTGGCACCGGACCGGCCCGAGCCCCGGTGAGAGGTCTGTCGCCGCGCCGATCATTTCAGACACGGAGAGTGAGGAGTTGGTATGTTCGGCGTGAAGGGGGCATCCGGAGAAGGGAGAGGGAGCGATGCGAAGGTTTGCGGTCATGCTCGCTGCGCTGGCATTGGTGCTTGTACCGACGACCGCCGCCGCGGGTCCGCCTGCCGTGGTGTTCGAGGAGACCTTCGAATGGGGACCGGAACTCGACG
>CAYGCW010000278.1:0-3972 GCA_964348465.1 uncultured Acidimicrobiia bacterium
TGGGGCACACGCCGCCAACTCCGTCGACATTCAGGAGTTCATGCTGGTCCCGGCCGGCTTTCCGAGCTTCCGGGAGGCGCTGCGGGCCGGCGTTGAGACCTATCACGCGCTCCGCAAGGTGCTGGCCGGCCGGGGGCTCTCCACCAACGTCGGTGACGAGGGTGGCTTCGCACCCAACCTGCCCGCCAACCGGGCGGCTCTCGAGGTGCTCGTCGAGGCGGTAGATGTCGCCGGCTATCAGGTGGGCGACGAGATCGCCTTCGCACTGGACGTCGCCGCAACCGAGTTCCACCGCGAGGGCCGCTACCAACTGGAGGGCGGCAGCCTCACGAGCAACGAGATGGTCGACTACCTGGCCGGTCTCGTCGACGACTTCCCTCTCGTCTCGATCGAAGACGGCCTCGGCGAGGACGACTGGGATGGCTGGAGGGTGCTCACCGACCGCCTCGGGGGCCGCCTGCAGCTCGTGGGCGACGACCTGTTCGTCACCAACGAGGACCTGCTGCGCCGCGGCATCAACGACGGGGTGGCCAACGCCGTGCTGGTGAAGGTCAACCAGATCGGATCGCTGTCGGAAACGCTGCACACCATGCAGCTCGCCGAGCGCAACGGCTACGGCCGGATGGTGAGCCACCGCTCGGGGGAGACCGAGGACGTCTTCATCAGCCACCTCGCCGTCGCCACCAACGCCGGCCAGATCAAGAGCGGCGCTCCCGCTCGCGCCGAGCGCACCGCCAAGTACAACGAGCTGCTGCGCATCGAGGAGCGGCTCGGCGACGGGGCCCGATTCACAGGGTGGGACGCCTTGGGCGGCCGTCGGTGAAGCCCGGCCTGCGTCGCCGCTCCCCCTGGTGGGCGCTGCTGCTGGTGGTGGCTCTGGCGGTGACGGTCGCCGGCATCTTGCCGATCCGCCAGATCTTCGACTCGCGCCGGCAGGTGGAGCTGACCGAGTCGAAGCTGGCCGCGCTCGAAGCCGAGAACGCCCGGCTGGCGCAGTCGATCGAGCTGCTGAACACGGACGCCGAGATCGAGCGGATCGCCAGGGAACGGTTCGGCCTGGTGCGAGAAGGCGAGGTGGGCTACGTGGTCGAGTGGGTGGAGGTGGAGCCGGCCCCGCGGCCGACGCTGCCGCCCGCCGACCAGCGGCCCTGGTACCGGCGCGTGCTCGATTACGTCACCGGGCTCGACGGCGGTGGGGGCTGACGCGGCGCGGCCGGACGACGGCGCGGCCGTCGACACCCAGATCGGCCGGCCGTCTCGGGCGGCCTTCGATGTCGTCGTCCGCTGCCACCTCGGTCTGCCGGTCGTCATCCGTATGCCGCCGCTGCTCGACGACGGGACACCCTTCCCCACCCGGTACTGGCTGACCTGCCCGCTGGCGGTGCGCCGCATCGACCGCAGCGAGGCGGCGGGGGGAGTGGGCGAGATGACGGAGCGGGCGGAATCGGACCCCGATTTCGGTGCTCGCCTCGCCGCCGCTCACGAGCGGTACGCCGCCGACCGCGACGCCGGCCTGCGTGGGGACGCCGAGCTTCGTCCCGTGGGCGGGGTGGCCGGCATCACCGGCGCCGGCGTGAAGTGCCTCCACGCCCACTACGCCGACCGCGCCGCCGGCTACGACAACCCCGTGGGCGAGTGGGTGGCCCCCCAGGTCGAGCCCCTCAATTGCAGCCAGCCGTGCGTGGTGGCGACCGCCGCGGGGACGGTGCGCAACCCGGAGTGGAGTGAGCCGGCTCCTTCATCGTCTCCCGCGATGGGCGGGGGAGGTGAGCCGGCCCACATGGCGGGGTCGGAGGGGCCAGCGCATCAGGCCTCCCCAACCACCCGTCGGGCCGGAGTCGACATCGGCACCAACACCGCTCGCCTGCTGATCGCCGACGTGCGTCCTGACGGCACCTTCGACATCCTGCATCGAGCCGTCGTGGTGACCCGTCTCGGCTGGGGCCTCGACGAGTCTGGCATCATCGCCGAGCAGAGCATGGCCCGCGCCGAGCAGGTCCTGGCGGGCTTTGCGGGGACGATCGCCGCTGCCGGAGCCGCGGAGGTGGCGGCAGTCGCGACCTCGGCCACCCGGGAAGCCGCCAACCAGGCGGAGTTCCTCGGCCGCGTCGAAGGTGCGCTCGGCGTGCGCCCCCGGGTCATCGACGGCGACGAGGAAGCGTCCCTCTCGTTTCGCGGCGCCACCCTTCGCCACCGCGGGCGGCCGCCGTTCCTCGTGATCGACC
Organism: uncultured Acidimicrobiia bacterium; assembly: GCA_964348465.1. Classification (GTDB taxonomy): domain Bacteria; phylum Actinomycetota; class Acidimicrobiia; order Spongiisociales; family JAOTWH01; genus CAYGCW01. Next base: position 2,226 of record CAYGCW010000278.1, read on the forward strand.
CCGGCGGCGGCAGCACGGAGTTCGTGCTCGGCTCGCAGGAGGTCGAGTACTCGATGAGCGTGCAGATGGGGTCGGTCCGCCTCACCGACAGGGCCCTTCCTCGCCACCCCGCCCCGGAGGCCGACGTGGCAGCGGCCGCCGCCGAGGCCCGACGCGCCTTCGCCGCCGTGCGGTTGCCGGCGACACCCGGGACGGTGGTGGGCGTCGGCGGCACGTTCACGGCCCTGGCCGCCATGGCGCTGGATCTCGGGGCCTACGACCCGGCGGAGGTCGACGGCGCCATCGTCGCGGCGGCACAGTTCGACGGCGTGGTCCACCGCCTGGCCGGCATGAGCGTGGAGGAGACGGCCGCGATCCCCTCACTCGACCCGGAGCGGGCGCCCGTCTTGCTCGGGGGAGCCATCGTCGTGCGCGAAGCGGTGCGCCACACCGGCGCCGCCGAGGTGGTCGTGTCCGAGGACGACCTGGTCACGGCGCTGGCCCTGGGCTCGCGCTGATCGCGCTTGCCAGTTTTTGGCCGGTTGACAGCGGCGCCCGCCGGCGCGACATTCCCGCATTAGTGGCCGCGGCCCGCGGCCGTTCCTGGAGGAGGGGGTCATGCATCTCGGTGCTGCACCGGCGGTACCCACCCTGCCCGTCACGGACCTGAAGCGAGCCCGCCGCTTCTATGAAGACGAGCTGGGCCTCAAGCTCGTCCACGAGGCCGATGGGGAGGTGGCGCTCGCCGCCGGCGACACGGTGCTGTATCTCTACCAGCGGCCGCCGGCCTCGTCGGAGCACACTCTGGCGTGCTTCGTCGTGGACGACGTGCCGGGAGCCGTGCGCGACCTGCGTAGAAAGGGCGTGCAGTTCCAGGAGTACGACCTGCCGGACCTGAAGACCGTCGACTTCGTGGCGGAAACGCCCGACGGCAAGCAGGCGGCCTGGTTCACCGATCCCGACGGCAACATCCTGGGCATCTCGCAGGTGCCCGAGGGGCTGTTCGGCCGGCGCCGCCACATGCTCGGCAGCGCCGAGGAGGAGTTGAACCGGCGCGCCATTCGCCGCTTGTGGCGGGAGGCCGCCGAGAAGGCCAACCCGGCGATCGCCGACGAGATCTACGCACAGAACGTCCGCTACCACGGCTTCGGCGGGATGGAGCTGAAGGGTCGAGACGAGGTCAAGGAGATGATCCTCGGCTATCAGGCGGCGTTCACCGACATGAAGGTGAAGTTCCACGACATCGTGACGTCAGGCGACCGCACCGTAACCCGCACGACGGTCACCGGCCGGCACGTCGGCGAGTTCGAAGGGGTCGAGCCCACCGGCAAGACCGTCAGCTTCGACGGCCTCACGATCAGCCGCTGGAAGGATGGCGAGATCGTGGAGGAGTGGGAGGCCTTCGACATGGAGGCCGCGCTGGAACAACTCCGGGCCAAGTAGCCGATCCGGGCGGCGGGGTGGCGAGGGGGCCCGCCGCCCGTCCGCGTCCGCGGCGGTTCTTCACCCTTCGGCGATAAGCTCTCCGGCAGGCCCGGGTGACGAAACAGGCAGACGTGGCGGACTTAAAATCCGCTGTCCCCCCGTTGGGGCGTGTGGGTTCGACTCCCACCCCGGGCACGGTGGGCATCTGTCCGACTGGCTTCGTGGATCTCGCAGACGATGCGGTAGGCACCGACCCTTGCAGAGTGAAGTCCGACTAGATCACCTCCTAGTGGTCTGCCGACCCGGTGGGGGTCCTCGAGGAGGGGGCCGACGAGGTAATCCA
>CAYGCW010000279.1:0-3969 GCA_964348465.1 uncultured Acidimicrobiia bacterium
CGGGTTCGACGGCAGCGTCGAGTGGATCACCCACGAAACCATTTCTTTGCTCTGGAGGAAATCGAGCACAGCGGCGGTGTTGGCGACGTGACGCTCCATCCGCACCGGCAGCGTCTCGATTCCCTGGAGCAAGTGGAAGGCGTTGGCGGGGCTCATGCAGGCACCGAAGTCCCGCAGTCCCTCGGCGCGGGCCCGCATGACGAAAGCCGCCGGGCCGAACTCCTCCGCGAAGTCGATGCCGTGATACCCGGCGTACGGCTCGGTGAGCGTGGGGAACTTGCCGCTGGCCTCCCAGTCGAACCGTCCCGAGTCCACCAGTACCCCACCGATGGCGACGCCGTGCCCGCCCAGCCACTTGGTGGCGGAGTGGAGGATCAGGTCGCAGCCCCAGTCGGCGGGACGGAACAGATATGGGGTGGCGAACGTGTTGTCCATCAGCAGCGGGATCCCCGCGTCGTGAGCGACCTCGGAGACTGCCGGCACATCGAGCACTTCCAGGCCGGGGTTGCCGAGCGTCTCGGCGAAGAGCAGGCGGGTCTCGGGGCGGATGGCTGCCGCGAAGGCCCCCGGGTCGCGCGCGTCGACCAGCGTCGTGGTGATGCCGAACCGGGGCAGGGTGTGGGTGAAGAGGTTGATGCTCCCGCCGTACAGGGAGGCGGAGGCGACGATGTGACCCCCGTGGCCCATGAGCGTGGCGACGGCCAGGTGCAGCGCCGCCTGTCCGGATGCGGTGGCCACCGCCCCGACGCCGTGCTCCAGCGCCGCCACCCGCTCTTCGAACACCGCCACGGTCGGGTTGGAGATGCGGCTGTAGATGTGGCCGGCCCGTTCCAGGTTGAACAACGCCGCGGCGTGGTCGGTGTCCCGGAAGACGTACGACGTCGTCTGGTAGATCGGCACGGCCCGGGCGCCGGTGGCCGGATCCGGATGCTGCCCGGCGTGCAGCGCCAGGGTGTCGAACTCGTAGAACCTCGGCTCGGCCACTGGTCACCTCCGGGCGGGGTGCGCCAGTGTACGGCGCGCCGGATCCCTCAGACCTCCAGGTCGAGGGCCACGTCGAGGGCGGGAGCACTGTGGGTGAGCCAGCCGGCGGAGATCACGTCGACGCCGGTGGCGGCAGCCTCTGCAGCGGTGGCGAGCGTGATGCCGCCGGACGCCTCGAGGACGACTCGGCCGCCCGCCAGTTCGACGGCGCCCCGCAGCTGTTCGGGGGTCATGTTGTCGAGCAGCACCGCGTCGACTCCGGCAGCGAGGGCCTCGCCGAGCTGCTCCAGCGTGTCGACCTCCACCTCGATCTTGACGAGGTGCCCGGCCGCGGCACGAGCCCGCCGCACGGCCTCGGTGACGCCGCCGGCGATCGCCAGGTGGTTGTCCTTGATCAGCACGGCGTCGTCGAGTCCGAACCGGTGGTTGAACCCCCCGCCGCAGCGGACGGCGTACTTCTCCAGCGCCCGCAGCCCCGGCGTCGTCTTGCGGGTGTCGGCGATACGGACGCCGGTGCCGGCCACTGCCGTCACCAGATCGCGAGTGGCGGTGGCGATGCCGCAGAGCCGGCCGAGCAGGTTGAGCGCCGTCCGCTCGGCGGTGAGCACCGGCCGGGCGGGGCCCGACACGGCCGCCAGCACCTCGCCGGCCGCGGCGTCGCGGCCGTCCGCCGACTCCAAGGTCACCTTGATGCCGGCGTCGACCGCGGCGAACGTCGCCGCCGCGATCTCGAGGCCGGAGATGCGCCCGGGCCTTCGGGCCACGATCACTCCGTGCGCCCTGGCATCGGCGGGAACGACGGCGTCGGTGGTGAGGTCGCCGGCGCGGCCGAGGTCCTCGGCCAGCGCGGCGCGAATGATCGGCTCGTAGACGACGGGGAGCGGATGGGCGATCACCGCACCGCCACTCGGCGCGCCGGAACGGAGGCAGGCGTGACGAAGGCCCGCCGCGCCTGCGCCGGGTCCGGCTCGGGGAAGTCGGTGCGGAAGTGGGCACCGCGGCTCTCGGTGCGTGCCAGCGCCGCCGCGGATACGAGCGCCGCCACTTCGACGGCGTTGCGGCTCGCCCGCGACAGGGGCCGGCCCGCCAGCTCGCCGAGCCGTTTCACCGCAGCCCGCAAGCCGGCGGCCTCCCGGACCACCCCGACGTACTCCTCCATCAGTGCCCGCACCTCGCCAACGACGTCCTCCCCTCCGTCCGGCCGCACGGGCAGCCAAACGGCGTCGGGGACCTCCGCGGCCGGGACCGCCGCGGCCGAGCCGGCCACGAGTTCCCCGAACACCAGGCCTTCCAGCAGCGAATTGCTGGCGAGGCGATTGGCGCCGTGGGCGCCCGTGGCGGCCACCTCTCCGACCGCCCACAAACCGGGCATGGCGGTGCGTCCGTCGGGACCGGCGGCGACGCCGCCCATGAAGTAGTGCGCGGCCGGCGCCACCGGAAGCGGATCCAACCGAGGATCCAGGCCGGCGGCGGCTGCCGCCGCGAACACGGTGGGAAACCGCTCCGGGAAGTCGCGCCCGACGGCGGTGGTGGCGTCCAGGAACACCTTGCGGCCCTCCCGCAGCCGCTCCCACACGGCCCTGGCGACCACGTCCCGCGGCGCCAGCTCGGCGTCCCGGTGTGCGGCGGCCATGAACCGGGCGCCTTCGTCGTCGATCAGCAGTGCTCCTTCGCCGCGCAGCGCCTCGGTGAGCAGCGGCATCGGGTCGAGACCGGCGTCGAGGGCGGTGGGATGGAACTGCACGAACTCGAGGTCGGCGAGGCGGACCCCGCGGCGCGCCGCCATTGCCAGCCCCGACCCGTCGACGCCGGGTGGATTGGTGGTGTGCGCGTAGAGCCGGCCGATGCCGCCCGTGGCCAGCACCACCGCCGGCGCCAGGTGGAGCACGTGGCGTCCCCCCGTTTCGACGAGCACGCCGGCCACCCGGCCGTCGGCCGTCGCCAGGTCGACCGCCACGGCATTCTCGACGACCTCGATGCCCGCGTCGGCGACCACGGCCGCCCGCAGGGCCCGCATCAGCTCGGCACCCGTGGCATCGCCTGCCGCGTGAACGATGCGCCGCGCCGAGTGGGCTGCCTCCCTGCCCAGTGCGATGTCGCCTCCCAAGTCACGGTCGAACCGGGCGCCGCGGCGGGCGAGCCGCGCCACAGCAGCCGGACCTCCGGCGGTGAGCGCGTCTACGACATGGGGGTCGGCGAGCCCGCCGGCGACTGCGACAGTGTCCGCGGCGTGTCGGGAGGGCGCGTCGCCGGGGCCGACGGCGGCGGCGATTCCTCCCTGCGCCCAGGCAGATGAGCCGTCCTCGCCCAACGTCCCTGACGTCAGCACGGTGGCGCCTTTCGCGGCGAGGGCCACCGTGAGCCCGGCGACGCCGCTCCCCACCACGAGGAGCGGCGACACGCGGACGTCGTCGAGCTTCATCAGCGGCGGGCGCCGACGGCCAGCATGCGGTCCACGGCAAGGCGGGCCCTGCCGGCGACATCGGCAGGCACTTCGACCTCGTGGCGCATGTGGACGAGCGCCTCGCGGATCCGATCGAGGGTGATCCGCTTCATGTGGGGGCAGGCATTGCAGGGTCGGACGAACTCGACGTCGGGGTGCTCCACAGCAACGTTGTCGGACATGGAGCACTCGGTGACCATCACCACCTTGGCCGGCTTGTGATCACCAACCCAGTTGATCATCCCCGACGTGGACCCGACGAAGTCGGCCTCGGCGAGGACGTCGGGCGGGCATTCGGGGTGGGCGATCACCTGGATGCCGGGGAACGTGCGGCGGTAGTCACGCAGCTCTTCGGGGGTGAACCGCTCATGGACCATGCAATGGCCGTGCCAGAGGATCACGTCGACGCTGGTCTGCGAGGCCACCCAGCGACCCAGGAACTCGTCGGGGAGGAAGATCACGCGATCGACGCCCAGCGATTCGACCACCTCGACGGCGTTCGACGAGGTGCAGCAGACGTCGGACTCGGCCTTGACGTCCGC
>CAYGCW010000280.1:0-3955 GCA_964348465.1 uncultured Acidimicrobiia bacterium
TTCGGCAGGTCGGGGTAGAAGTAGTTCTTGCGGTGGAAGAACGACTGCTCGTTCACCTCGCACTCGAGCGCCAGCCCGATGCGGAGGATGTAGTCGATCGCCTTCTCGTTCGGCACCGGCAATGCCCCGGGCAGGCCGAGACAGACCGGGCAGCAGTTGGTGTTGGGGTCGTCGCCGAACGCCACCGGGCACCGGCAGAACATCTTCGAGTCGGTGGAGAGCTCGACGTGGGTCTCGATGCCGATCACCGCCTCCCAGCCGCTCATGCCGCCACCTCGGACGACGCCAGGTCCGGCCGGGCGGTGAAGCCGGCCAGGTCCTCGGCGGCCGCCGCGGCCCGGAACAGCACCGGCTCACCGAGCGCCGGGGCCATCACCTGAAACCCGATCGGCAGCCCGCGCCCGTCGAGGCCGACCGGCACCGATATCGCCGGATCGCCCGCCATGTTCGACGGGATGGAGCAGATGTCGCTCAAGTACATCGCCAGCGGGTCCTCGGTGCGGTCGCCCAGTGGAAAGGCCGTCGTGGGGCTGGTCGGCGACACCAGGACGTCGGCCTGCTCGTAGGCGGCGGCGAAGTCGCGCCGGACGAGTGTCCGGACCCGCTGCGCCTGCCCGTAGAACGCGTCGTAGTAGCCGGCCGACAGAGCGTAGGTGCCCAGCAGCACCCGGCGCTGCACCTCGGGCCCGAAGCCCTGGACGCGGGTGGCCGCCATCATCTCCTCGGCGGTGCCGCCCGCCACCCGCAATCCGTAGCGGACGCCGTCGAAGCGGGCGAGGTTGGCCGAGCACTCGGCGGGGGCGATCAGGTAGTAGGCGGACAGCGCGTACGCGACGGACGGCAGGGACAGCTCCACCACCTCGGCGCCGGCTCCGGCGAGGCGCTCCACCATCGAGCGGAACGCCTGCGCCACCTCGGGGTCGATGCCCTCGTCCGACAGCTCCGTGACGACGCCGACCCGCAGCCCCTCGATGCCCTCGCCCAGGCCGGCCCGGAAGTCCGGGGGGTGCTCGCGATAGCTGGTCGCATCGTCGGGATCGGGGCCGGCGACGGCCGCCAGGAGGTCGGCGGCGTCGGCGACGGTGCGGGCGATCGGGCCGATCTGATCGAGCGACGAGGCGAACGCCACCAGGCCATAGCGGCTGACGAGGCCGTAGGTCGGCTTCATCCCCACCACCCCGCACAGCGCGGCCGGCTGGCGCACCGAGCCACCGGTGTCCGAGCCGAGCGCCGCCAGCGCCGACCCGGCCGCCACGGCCGCGGCGGCGCCTCCGGAGCTGCCGCCCGGCACCCGGTCGGTGTCCCACGGGTTGCGGGTCGGCCCGTAGGCGGAGTTCTCCGTGGACGAGCCCATCGCGAACTCGTCGAGGTTGGTCTTGCCGGTCACCACCGCCCCGGCGTCCCGCAGTCTCTTCACCGCGGTGGCGTCGTACGGAGGCACGTAGCCGGCGAGGATCTGGGAGGAGCACGTGGTCTCCATACCCCGGGTGCACAAGTTGTCCTTGAGGGCGACCGGGATGCCGTGGAGCGGTCCGCGGTCGTCGCCGCGGGCGAGGGCTTCGTCGGCCGCGGCCGCGGCCGCCCGGGCCCCCTCCTGGTCCAAGGTGAGGTAGGCGTGGAGGTGCGCCTCGGTCACCGAAGCCCGGCGGAGCACCGCTTCGGTCAGCTCGGCGGAGCTCAGCTCGCCGGTCCGCAGCGCCCGGCCGGCGGCGGCGACGGTGAGGTCGGCGGGGTCGCTCACTGCTGGTCGAGGATCGGCGGGATCCGGAAGTAGCCGTCCGCCGCGTCGGGCGCCTGGCCGAGCACCTCGGCGCGGTCCAGCGGCGGGCGTACCTCGTCGGGCCGGAACGCGTTGACCATCGGAAGCGGGTGGGAGGTCGGCGGCACGTCGTCCGTGGGAAGCGCCTGGACGCGGGCGGCGTGCTCGAGGATGACTTCGAGCTGCGCGGCGAAGCGCGCGAGCCGCTCCTCGTCGAGGGCCAGCCGGGCGAGGCGCGCCACCTTGGCGACGTCGATGTCGATGGGCATGGGAGGGATGGTAGAGCCGTCCCGCATACACTCGCCGGATGGCGGCCGCCGCCTTCTTCGGCATCGACCTCGCCTGGTCCGACCGCAACAGCAGCGGCGTCTGCGCGCTCGACGGCACCGGGAGGGTGGTGGACGAGCGGACCCTGCACGACGACGACGGGATCGTCGGCTGGGTGGAGAGCCTCCTCGGCGGCGCGGCCGTCGTGGCCGTCGATGCGCCTCTGCAGGTGCCCAACGCCACCGGCCGGCGTCCCTGCGAGCGTGAGCTGGGGGCACGCTATGGAGGCCGCAAGGCGGGGCCACACCCGTCGAACCGGACCCTCCTGGAAGGGCGGATGGGCCGCGTCAGGGGCGAGGACCTCGCCGCCCGGCTGGAGGCGCTCGGGTTCGCGGGACCGTGGCAGCGGGGAGCGCGGACCGTGATGGAGGTGTACCCGCACCCCGGCCTGGTGGAGGTGTTCTGCCTGCCGCAGCGGCTGCGGTACAAGAAGGGGAAGGTGGCCGAGCGGCGGGCGGGCCTGGCCGCCCTGGCGGCGCTGCTGGATCGGTTGCGGGACGCCGACCCGCCGTTGCTGGGTCCGGCTCTCCCCGAGATCGAGGCACTGCGGGGGCGCGCCCTCAAGGCGCTCGAGGATCGCCTCGATGCCCGCTTCTGTGCCTGGGTGGCGTCGGTGTGGGCGCGGCACGGCACCGCCCGGGTGCACCTCTTCGGCGATCCGGCCGGCGGTCACATCGCGGTGCCCTTCGGGCCGTTGGTGCCCGGCGGGACCGCCTGAGCGGCTCCCCGGCGACGAGCCGGGCTCCGCCGCGGTCGAGGCTGCGCCGCGACCGCTCAGCGCCGGGCGGGGAACACCCTCCGGACGTACCGGTCGAAGTGGGGGATGGCGAACTCCACCCACCCGTAACGAGGCGCGTAGATCACCCCTTCGGCGATCAGGCGGTCGCGGAAAGCGGCCACCTGAGGCGTCGCCTTGCCGGCTGCGGCAGCCACCTCGCCCGACCGGTGGGGACCGGCGCCCAGCGACGCCAGGGCCTGGACGTAGGCGACTTCGGAGGCCGGGATGCGGGCGATCCGGGCTGCGAAGAACGAGGAATCGAGCGCATGGTTGGCGTTGGGCTCCGCCCGCTCCACGTCGGCCGCCGATATCGGCTCGTCGACCGCCGCATTCCACGTGTGGTATGCCCACGTCTGGACGAAGAAGGGAAAGCCGTCGGAGTGGTCGACGACCTTCTCGGCCGCCTCCGGCGACCAGGAGACTCCGATCTCCTGTGCAGGCTCGACGACCGCTCGCACCACCTGATCCGGGGTGAGCGGTCCGAGGTCGGCAACGGTGAACATCCGCTCGGCGTACGTCGCTGCTTTGGCGACTTGGCCGACGAGGTTGGGGAGCCCGGCGAGGGGGCAGTACAAGGGCAGGCCGTCCTGGCCGCAGCGGTGAACTCCGGCGAGGAGCCGGCGCAGATCGTGACGGTCGAGCATCTGGGCCTCGTCCAGCGCCAGCATCACGCCGAGATCCTGGTCGGCCGCCGCCGCGGCCACGTCGGTGACGACGTCGGCCAATGCCTCGCGATCGGGCGATGCGGCCTTGCGCTCTATCGCGACGCCGCTGCCGGCGACGGTGAGCGAAACCGACTCGATGGAGCGCAGCGCCCGCCCGACCTTGGCACCGCCGTCGAACTCCTCGACGATGCGGCGCGCCTGGCGAAGGAGGCTGCGGATGGTGTCGTCGCCGCCCAGTGCTTCGACACGGATCACTCGATAGCCGACACGTTCCGCGAGAGCTGCCAGCTTGGCGAGCAGCACGGTCTTGCCGACGCCGCGCAATCCGGTGATGAGGAGGTGCTGGCTGGCGCGGGCCGACTTGAGGCGCCGCAGGGCCACCTCGGCGGCGTCGAGGACGTCGTCGCGGCCGACGAGCGCAGGCGG
>CAYGCW010000281.1:0-3951 GCA_964348465.1 uncultured Acidimicrobiia bacterium
GGTCGATGCAGGCCGTGCTCTTCCACCGAATCGCCGCCTTCGAGGAAAGCGGCTGGAGCGTCGCGGTCATATCCTTCTGGGCGGCGATGTCGGGGTTGTTGGGATTCTCGGGAAGGTTTGCAGCCCCCTTTCTCGCCGACCGGTTCGGGTCCTTGCGGGTGAATTGGGCCGTGATGGCGGCCGTGACCGCCACCGTCTCTCTGATGATCGAAGCGGCGGCAACCTGGCAGATGGTGCTCCATTTTGCCCTGTTCGGGCCGGCCTTCGGAGCCCTCCTGCCGTTGCGGGCTGCGGTGATGAGCGAGTGGTATTCGGGCCCGCGATACGGCCGCATCATGGGCCTGCAATGGACGTTCGTCTCCCTGGCGGGAGCCGCCGGACCGGCGGGCGTCGGGATACTGCGGGACCTGTCCGGAGGCTATCTGGCGCCGCTGGCCGTGATCGTCGCCGCCCTGGCTCTGGCTACCGCGCTCACCGCCGCGAGCGGCAGAGCGGCCGCATCGTGACCAGAGTTGCTCTCAACCGCCCCGGCGGATGCCGGCCTTCTTGAGCACGGCGGCGGGCACTCCCCCGGCGCGCCACGCCGCATAGCTGATGCCCTTCCGCTCGGAGTAACCCTTGGCGTATTCGACGAAATCCTCCTCGAGGGCGTCGACGTCGGGGGCGTCCTCGATCGACTCGAGCTGCTTCTGTACGTCGAGCTTGCGCTGCTCCAATTCGATCCGCTTGAGCGGGTTCTCCTCGTCGTCGATCTGGCCGTCGAGCGACGCCAACCGCTTCTCGAGGCTCTCCTTGGTCACCGGCCGGCCCGGCCGCCGCCTGCCGATCGCCTCCAGATAACGCTTGATGGCGGCTGCCTCCTGCCTGCCACGCTTCAGCGCTGCTCGATGCTCGTCGGACATCGCCATTCCGCGTACCTCCTCATCGGCGCCTCCCCGCCTCCATGATCGCCCGACGGCACCAGGGCAGTTCGAGAGATCGGCGCCTAGCTCATGGCGCCCATTCGGAGAGCCAACGACCAGCCATCCATGACAAAGTCTGTATCGAGAAGGCTGCCACCGACTACCCAAATGAGCCTGTCGGCGCGCAGCCTAACACCTGCCGCTACACGAGGGGATTTCGATGCGAGAGGGAGCGCCAAGCCGGGGCACAAAGCCGATGCCATCCCGCGGCGCGTATTGACGATTACCGACGCGATCCATGGCACGATCGGCGCGACGATTCGTCGGTTACTCCGCGTACATCGCCTCGATCTCACCCGCGAAGTGGTCGTTGACGACATTGCGCTTGACCTTGAGGGTCGGCGTCAGTTCGCCCTCTTCTATCGACAGCTCGCGCGGGAGGATCGTGAACTTCTTTATCTGCTCCACCCTGGCAAGGCCCGCGTTGACGATGTCGACGGCGCCTTGCACCGCCTCCAGGACGGGGCCGGCCTCATGGGGCGGACCGCTCAGCTTGTGCTCAACCATGAAACGCTCCATCTGCTCGGGGTCGAGCGTGATGAGCGCCGTGAGGTATTTGCGCCTGTCGCCGACCACCACGGCCTCGGAGATCAGCTCGTGGTTCTTGAGCCCGCTTTCGATCAGTTTGGGTGCCACGTTCTTGCCGCCCGCCGTGATGATGATGTCCTTCTTGCGGCCGGTTATCGAGAGGAAGCCCTCGGCATCGAACTCGCCGAGGTCGCCGCTCTGGAGCCAGCCGTCGTGGAGGGTCTCCTTGGTGGCGGCCTCGTCCTTGTAGTAGCCGAGGAACACGTTCCTGCCTTTGACGACGATCTCGCCGTCGCCGGCGATCTTCACCTCGACGCCGGGATACGGAGGGCCGACCGACCCGAACTTGGTGCGCCCGGGCACGTTGAACGACGTCGGCCCGGTGTCCTCGGACTGGCCGTACACCTCGTGCACGGTGATGCCGAGGCCGGAGAGGAACTCGAGGATCTCGGCCGACACCGGTGCCGCGCCGCTGACGGCGATCCGGCACTCGTCGAGGCCGAGCGCTTGCTGCACCTTGTGGTGCACGAGTTTGGAGGCGAGCGTCTCTTGGACCTTGAGAGCACCGGCCGGCTCTTTGCCGCGGTTGCGCAGTGCGGTGGCCTTGCGGCCGACGCTCATCGCCCAGTCCGCGATCTTGGCCTTGGCACCGGTCGCCTCGCCGAGCTTGGCGGTGACTCCGGCGTGGAACTTCTCCCACACCCTCGGGACGGCGAAGAACACCGTGGGCTTGACCTCCTGGAGGTTCTCCTGGAGCTTCTCGATCGACTCGGCGAAGTAGACCTGATACCCGGAAGTCGCCGGCGCGTGAATCGAGAACATCTGCTCGGCGATGTGCGAGAGCGGAAGGTAGGAGAGCGCCCGATCGTCGGAGCCGAGGTCGATCATGCTCACGGCCTGATCCGCCGTCCACGACAGGTTGTCGTTGGACAGCATCACGGCTTTCGGCGGGCCGGTGGTGCCGGACGTGTAGATCATCGTCGCCAGCCCGTGGGGCTCGAGGGCGGCGACGCGGTCCTGGAGTCGGGCCTCGTCGACGCCGTCGCCCGCCGCGAGGAAATCCTGCCACGACAGCACCATCGGGTCGTCGATGGGCGGCGTGCCCTCCATCGTCACGACGTGGCGGAGGTGCGGCAGCTCGTCGCGCCGCGCCGCCACCTTCTCCCACTGCCCCTCGTTCTCGACGAGGATGATCGGCGCCTCGGAGTGGTTGAGGATGTACTTGACCTCGTCCGGCGACGAGGTCGTGTAGATGCCGGCCGGCACCGCGCCCGCCGCCATCGACCCGACGTCGAAGACGAGCCACTCAGGCCGGTTGAAGCCGAGGATCGTCGTCGGGGTGCCCGGCTCGACGCCGAGAGCGACGAGGGCCCGCCCGACTCTGCGCACCAACGCGCCGTACTCGGCCCACGAGGTCGGCTGCCAACCGGCCGCGGTGCGGACGTGGTAGGCGGGCCGGTCGGTGAGGCTCTCGGAGTTCTTCAGAACCCTGCTGGGAATGGTGTCGGCGGCCAAAACTGCCTCCTGGCGTGGGATACGGTGGGGCCGCCGAGTGTAGCCCACCACCGGACGCGGTTCCCCGTCAGCGTCCCAGCCGGTCGAGCCCCCGGTACAGAACGGCTGCCGCCGGCAGGAACCAGGGGCGGCGGCGGTAGAACCAGCGCGTCGGGTGGGGAATCGCTGCGAACACGCTGCGTGTCCGCTCCCCGGTGATCAAGGCGCCCACCTCGTCGCCGAGGTGGGTGGCGACGGCCATGCCGTGACCGCTGTAGCCCAACGCGTACCAGGCGCCGTCGACGCGGCCGATGTGGGGGTTGAGGTCGAAGGTCACGCCGACGCGACCGGACCAGGAGTGAGTGACCTCGACCCCGGCCAGCTGCGGGAAGAACCGCTCGATCGTGGCGCGCAGCATCCCGGCGCTCTCGCCCAGGTCGAGGTCCGGTCGCAGATCGTGGCGCCCCCCCATCAACAGGCGGCCGTCGGGGGTGAGGCGGAAGTAGTTCAGGAAGCGGCGCGCCGTCCACAGCATCCGGCCGGCAGGCACGATCTCCTCACCGACGTCGGGCGCCAGGGGCTCGGTGACCACGATGTAGCTGCCGACCGGCACCACCCGCCGCCGCAGCGCGGGGAACACCCCGTCGGTGTACCCGTTCGTCGCCACCAGCACCTCGGCGGCCTGCACCGTTCCCAGCGCCGTGCGGAGCACGTGGCCGCCGCCGTCCCTGGTGACTCCCAGCACCCGAGCATGCTCTACCAGATCGGCGCCGGCGCGGGCGGCGGCGCCGGCGACGCCGTAGGTGTAGCGAGCCGGGTGCAAGCCGCCGCTGAAGCCGTCGACGACGGCTCCGGCGAAGGCCGCACTGCCGACCACCTCGTTCATGCGGTCGTTGCCGAAGACCTCGGTCTGGAATCCGTACGTCTGCGCCACCCACTCGGCCTCGGCCGCGATCCGGCGCAGCGC
>CAYGCW010000282.1:0-3928 GCA_964348465.1 uncultured Acidimicrobiia bacterium
TGGCCAACTCCAGCGGCGCCCTGGGCCACTACCTGATGGACCACACCTTCCAGGCGGGCGCCAGGGCGGAGATGCCGGGTTTCGAGGATCGCTACTACTACGGCTACCGCCCCAACGGCATCTATCTGGCGCGCTTCCGCAACGTGGCCGACGCCCACCCAGACTTCCTGCGCGGCTACGGCTTCCAGGGCGGCGCCGAGCGCGAGGGCTGGTGGCGCGGATCTCGCGCGCCGGGCCTTGGCGCCGAGCTCAAGCAGAGGTTGCGGCAACCAGGTCCGTGGATGATGTCCTTCGGCGGCTTCGGCGAGTGCCTGCCGCGCTACGAGAACTACGTCGAGCTGGACCACGACAACCCGGACCCCTGGGGGATTCCGCAGCTCCGCGTCCACTGTGCCTGGAGCGACAACGAGAACCGGATGCGCCGTGACATGCAGGAGACCGCGGCGGCGATGCTCGAGGCGGCCGGCGGGCGCGACATCGTGACCTGGGACCGCGATGCGCCGCCGGGCTTCTGCATCCACGAGATGGGCACCGCCCGCATGGGGCGCGACCCGAAGAGCTCGGTGCTCAACGGCTGGAACCAGGCCCACGACGTGCCGAACCTGTTCGTCACCGACGGGGCCGCCATGCCGTCGACGGCATGCCAGAACCCGTCGGTGACCTACATGGCGCTGACCGCGAGGGCGTGCAACTACGCGGTCGCCGAAATGAAGCGGGGCCATCTCTGACGCCCCGCGGGAGAGCGCGATGATGGATCGCAGATCGTTCGTCAAGGCCGCGGCGGGAGCCGCTTTGGGCGGCATGGCCGGCCTCGGCTGCAGAGCGCCGTCGGGAGCACCGGCCGCGCCGGCGGCAGATGCGGCCCAACGGTCACTGGACCGGATCGGCGTCCAGCTCTACACCGTCCGGTCGCTGATGGCGGAGGACTTCGCCGGCACTCTCGAGGCGGTCGCCGGGGCCGGCTACCAGGAGGTGGAGTTTGCCGGCTACTTCGACCGCCCGCCGGCCGAGGTCGAGGCGCTGCTCGAGGAGGTCGGGCTGAACGCCCCCGCCGCGCACGTGTCGATCGACGCCTTGAGAGATGACCTCGCCGGCACAATCGCGACCGCCCGGTCGGTGGGGCACCGCTATCTCGTCTGCCCGTGGATCGCGGAGGAGGAGCGGACGCTCGCCGGCTACCGGGGAATCGCCGCGTTGTGGAACGAGGTGGGCGCCGCCTGCCGGGAGGCCGGCTTGCGCTTCGGCTACCACAACCACGAGTTCGAGTTCGAGCCGGTCGACGGCCGGGTGCCCATGGACCTCCTCCTCGAGGAGACCGACCCGGAGCTGGTGGACTATGAGCTGGACCTCTACTGGATCCGCAAGGGGGGTCGGGACCCGCTCGACTACTTCGAGCGCTACCCGCGCCGCTTCCCGCTGTGCCACGTCAAGGACATGGCGGCGGACGGGCGGATGGTGGACGTGGGCGCGGGCGAGATCGACTTCGCGGCGATCTTCGCCCGCTCCGAGCAGGCCGGCCTCGAGCACTACTTCGTCGAGCACGACCAGCCGGCGGACCCGCTGGCTTCGATCGCCGCGAGCTACGACCACCTCGAGGCGCTGAGGTTCTAGGCCCTGGCCGGAGGAAACCTCATCGCCGGCTGGCGCCGGAGCCTCGCCGCGCGGCTGCTGCCGCTGGCCCTGGTGGGCGGCGCGGCGGCGCCGGCCGCGCCGCCGCCGGGGACCGTCGGGGTGTTCGACGGCCAGGCGGGCGTCGGTCCGCCGGCCCGCGCCGGCTCGGCGAGCTACGACGCCGAGACCCAGCGCTACCTGGTCGAGGGCGCCGGCACCAACATCTGGGCGGAGCGCGACGAGTTCCACTTCCTGTGGAAGCGCCTCGGCGGAGACTTCATCCTGCGGGCCGAGGCGGAGTGGGTCGGGGAGGGAGCGCACCCGCACCGCAAGCTGGGCTGGATGGTGCGCGCCGGCTTCGGGCCCGACGCCGCCTACGCCGACGCGGCGGTGCACGGGGACGGGCTGACGGCGCTCCAGTTCCGGCGCACGGCGGGCGCCGACACCGAAGAGGTGCGCTCGCCGCTGACCGGGCCGCAGGTCATCCAGCTGGCCCGCCGGGGGACGACCTACTCCATGTCGGTGGCCCGCTTCGGCGAGCCGTTGGCGGAGCCGCAGTCGGTCGACCTGGATCTGGGCGACGAGGTCCTGGTCGGGCTGTTCGTCTGTTCCCACGACCCGGGGTCCTCGGAGCGGGCGGTCTTCCGCAACGTGCGGATCGTCGTCCCGGCGGGGGACGAGCTGGTGCCCTACCGGGACTACCTGGGCAGCAACCTCGAGCTGCTCGACGTGGCCAGCGGGGAGCGCACCATCGTCCACCGGGTCGCGGACTCGCTGCAGGCGCCCAACTGGACGCCCGACGGCCGGGCGCTGATCTACAACCGCAACGGCCTGCTCTATCGTTTCGACCTCGCCGAGCGCACCGCGACGGTGCTGGACACGGGGTTCGCCAACGCCAACAACAACGACCACGTGCTCTCCTTCGACGGCCGCATGCTGGGTATCAGCCATCACGATCCGGAGCGGGATGGCCGGTCCATCGTCTTCACCCTGCCGGCCGGGGGTGGCGCGCCGCAACGGGTGACGCAGCAGGGACCGTCCTACCTGCACGGCTGGTCGCCGGACGGCAGGTTCCTGGTCTACACCGCCGAGCGTGGCGACGGCGAGTACGACATCTACCGCATCCCTGCCGCCGGCGGCGAGGAGACCCGGCTGACGACCGCCCCCGGCCTCGACGACGGCTCCGAGTACTCGCCCGACGGGTGCTACATCTACTTCAACTCGGTGCGCAGCGGCACGATGGAGATCTGGCGGATGAAGCCCGACGGCAGCGAGCCGGAGCAGCTGACCGACGACCGGTTCAACAACTGGTTCCCGCACGTCTCGCCCGACGGCAAGAGCGTCGTCTTCCTCTCCTACGGCGCCGACGTCGCGCCCGCCGACCACCCGTTCTACCGCCAGGTCACCCTGCGGCTGATGGCGGCGGAAGGCGGCGAGCCGCGGGTCGTCGCCTATCTCTACGGCGGCCAGGGGACCATCAACGTGCCCTCCTGGGCACCGGACAGCAGGAGGCTGGCGTTCGTCAGCAACACGGGCGGTGACTGATCGGCGCAGGGGATGGGCGGGCTAGCGAGGAGACGAGAATGTCCGTGCAACCGTTTCGACCGCAGTTCATGAAGGTCGGCGTCCTCACCGCGGCGCTGCAGGAGCTGACCCCGCGCGAGGTCCGCGACGCAGATCCGGACCGGGCGATCGAGGACTGGGCGGAGTTCGCCCGCCGGGTGGGGGCGGATCACATGCAGCTTTCCGCTGCCCTCCACCCGGACGAGGCGGACATCCCGCCGGAAGCGATGCTCGATCCGGTGGCCAACACGCTCGACCTGCGCCGGCCGTTCGACGAGCGGCGCGCGCGCCGGGTTCGCGCCGCCCTCGAGGCCCACGATCTCGGCCTCTCGGATCTCGGCTACTTCGACGACATGCTCCACCAGGATCCGGCGATCCGCGCGAAGAAGCACGACTTCATGCGGCGGGTGATGGACGCGGCGGTGCTGCTGGGCGTCGACGCGGTCTGCGGCTTCGTCGGCCGCAACCAGAGCCTGTCGATGGAGGCCAACCTGGCCGATTTCGAGAGCGGCTTCGTGCCGCTGCTCGCCGACGCCCGGGAGCGCGGGCTCACCTACCGGGTGGAGCAGTGCCCCATGCCGGGCTGGACGACGGGCGACAACTGGCACAACAACATCGCCTACACGCCGGGGACCTGGATCGCGCTCCACCGGATCTGCGAGCGACACGGCGTCGGCGACCAGTTCCGCATCCACTACGACCCGTCGCACGCCATCCTGATGGGCCAGGACACGCGGTCGATCTTCCAGTACCT
>CAYGCW010000283.1:0-3920 GCA_964348465.1 uncultured Acidimicrobiia bacterium
GCTACACCGAAGCGGACCGCGTGTGCATCCCGGTGCCCTTCTACCACTGCTTCGGGATGGTGCTCGGCAACCTGGCGTGCACCACGCACGGGAGCTGCATCGTGATCCCCGGTGCGGCGTTCGAACCGGAGGCGGTGCTGGGAGCCGTCGAGGCCGAGCGCTGCACGTCGCTGTACGGGGTGCCGACGATGTTCATCGCCGAGCTGGGGACGGAGCGGTTCGCGCGCTACGACCTGTCGACCCTACGGACCGGCATCATGGCAGGCTCGCCGTGCCCGGTGGAGGTGATGAAGCGCGTGATCTCGGACATGCACATGGACGAGGTGACGATCGCCTACGGCATGACGGAGACGTCGCCGGTGTCGACCCAGACGGGCGCCGCCGACGACGTCGACCGCCGGGTGTCCACCGTCGGGCGGGTCCACCCCCACGTCGAGATCAAGGTCGTCGACCCCGAGACCGGGGAAACGGTCGAACGCGGCGAGCCGGGCGAGCTGTGCACGAGGGGCTACTCGGTGATGATCGGCTACTGGAACGACCCGGAGCGCACCGCCGAGGCGATCGACGGCGACGGCTGGATGCACAGCGGCGACCTGGCGGTGATGGACGATGCCGGATACGTGAACATCGTCGGGCGGATCAAAGACATGATCATCCGCGGCGGCGAGAACGTGTATCCGCGCGAGATCGAGGAGTACCTCTACACGCACCCGGAGATCGTCGATGCTCAGGTCGTCGGCGTGCCCGACGTCCGCCTCGGCGAGGCGGTGATGGCGTGGGTGAAGCGGTCGCCGGGCTCGCAGCTGACGGCTGGTGAGGTTCAGGACTTCTGCCGGGGGCGCATCGCCCACTTCAAGGTGCCCGCCCACGTGGCTTTCGTCGACGACTTCCCGATGACCGTCACCGGCAAGATCCAGAAGTTCAAGCTGCGGGAGATGGGCATCGAGCGTCTCGGCCTCCACGACGCCGCCGCGATCGAGACGGCGTGACGCCGCGGCGCATTCAGCCCTCGACGTATATCTGGTCTGCCAGGTCCCGTTCCAGGCCCAGTTCCGTGTGGTCGACCTCGATGACCGTCACCGGTGACTGCTGCACCACCCGGACGCTGCGGCCGATCGCCAGGCCGTAGGCGCGCAGCTGCTCGCACCGGTCCGGCGGCGCACCCGGCCGGAACCCGGCGATCACCGCGGTGGTGTTCGGCGGCACGTCGGCGAGGGTCGGGGCGGGGCGCCGGTCACCCGGCCGGACGCGCCGGTGGACGAGCGGCGCCATCAGGCGGGCGAGGCGGGACCGGTCCGTGTCGATGGTGACGTGACTGCACGCCGGGCAGCACACCAGCGGGCAGCCCCGGCGCAGCGGGCAGGCGCCGCACGCGGCTTCGGCAGCGGGGTCGAAGCGATGCCCGCAGAGCGAGCACGTGAGCTTCCTCATGCGCCCCACCCCGCCACCGCCAGCATGCGGCTCAGCAGCCCACCGACGAGGAACGCGAGCGGGAATATGGTCGCGGTCATGGCCGAGGCCGTGCGCCACCCCCGCTCCCGGGCGATCATGAACACACTGGCGATGCACGGCACGAAGAGGGTGATCGTGACCATCGCCACCACCAGCTGCGCCGCCGTCAGCGCTCCCGTCCCCGCCAGGGCGAACAGGCCGGCCGCTCCGAAGTCGCGGCGCAGGAACCCCATCAAGAACGCCGTCGCCGCCGCCTCCGGCAGGCCGAGCCAGCCGACCACGACCGGCTCCGAGGCGTCGACGATCCGCGGGAGGATGTCGAGGCGGTCGGCGACGAACAGCACCGCGGTACCGGCCAGGAACAGCGGAACCACCTCGGTCAGGTACCACTCGACCCTGGCGACGGTCTTCAGCACGATGTTGGCGAGCTGGGGCCGCCGCAGCGGCGGCAACTCCACCACCAGCGGGGCACGATCCCCGGGGACGAGCCGGGCGGCGAGCCATCCCACCGCCAGCAGGACGGCGAGCACCGCGCTCGCCCAGACGACGGTGGCGGCGAAGGAGACGCCCGCCAGCAGGCCCATCACCACGCCGAGCTGGGCCGAGCACGGGACCGCCAGGGCCAGCAGGAGGATGACCAGCATCCGCTCCCGCTTGGTCTCCAGCACCCGGGTGGAGAGCGTCGCCATCGTGACGCAGCCGAGGCCGAGGACCATCGGCACCACTGCCTGGCCGTTGAGGCCCAGCTTGCGGAACACCCGGTTGGTGAGCACCGAGAGGCGGGGGAGGTAGCCGGAGTCCTCGAGCAGTCCGAAGGCGATGAAGAACGTGGTGACGATCGGCAGGATCAGAGCCAGGGCGTAGGTCATCCCCATCGTCCACAGCCCGTACTCGCCGACGACGGCGTCCGCGAGTATCTCGACCGGCACGACGTCCCGGACCCACGAGCTGATCCGGGGGTTGACCACCTCTCCGAACAGGTCGGTCTCGATGGCGTCGACGAGGACGCCGGCCCCGAACACGCCCACGAACAGGTACAGGGCGTAGAGCATCAGCGCCAAGATCGGCAGCCCCCACAGCGGGTGCGCCGCCAGCCGGCCCAGCATCCCTCGCCAGCCCATCTGGGCGGCCCGTTCTCGCACAGCGTGCTGTGCGATGCGCTCGGCACGTTCCATGCGCTGGGCCTGGAGGACGCCGGCGATGGGCTGGGCGAATCCGAGCTGGAGGACCCGGCGCTGCTCGTCGAGCGCGGCGCCCACGGCAGTGCCGCAGTGCGCTCCCACCCACGCGGCGGTCACCGGGTCGCCTGCGAGCCACAGCATGGCCAGCCCGCGGGCCGCCACCGGCGGGTTCGGGAGCGCGGCGGCGACGGCCGCGACGGACCGCTCCACCTCCTCCGGGTACGTGAGCCGGAAGGCCGGGGGGGCGGCGGCTTGCAGAGCCGCCACCAGTTCCTCACGCCCGGCCCCGGTGGTAGCGACCGTCGGCACCACCGGGACGCCCAGGTAGGCCGACACCAGATCGTGGTCGACGGCGATCCCGGCCTCGTCGGCCTCGTCTGCCATGTTGAGCGCCACCACCATCGGCAGGCCGAACTCGGCGAGCTGCAGAGCCAGCAGCAGGGTCCTGCGGAGATTCTTGGCGTCGCCGACGAGGACGATGGCGTGGACGTTGCCTTCGAGCAGCAGCCTGAGGGTGACCTCCTCGCCGGGGGAGCGGGGGGGTAGGGCCAGGATCCCGGGCGTGTCGACGATGGTCAGCGCCGGCGCGAAGGCGGCGGTGCCGCGCGCCACCTCGACGGTGGTGCCGGGATAGTTGGCGACGAGCGTGTGCCGCCCGGTGAGGGCGTGGAACAGCGTCGACTTGCCGACGTTGGCCTGGCCGACGAGGGCTACCACCCCGGTCTGCAACGTGGCTGCTGCGCGGTCCGGCACGGTGTCGCTCATGTCTTGCTCAGATGCTGGCCGCGCGGCCGCTGCCGCTGCCAGGTTCGAAGGTCACGTGTCGCCGGGCCGGCCGGCACCGCTGCCACAATGGCCCGAGGCGTGCTCCGAGGAGGGACCCATGAGTGACTACCTGCCCAAGGCCTACACCGACTTCCGCTCCGCGTACCCGGACGTGGCGTCGGCGCTCGACGGCCTCGGCGAAGCGTCCGACGCGGCCGGTCCTCTGGATGCGAGGGCCCGGCATCTGGTGAAGCTGGGGATCGCCATCGGGGCCCTCGCCGAGGGCGCCGTGCGCTCCCACGCGAGGCAGGCCCTCGACGCCGGGGCCTCCGCCGACGAGGTCCGCCACGCCGCCGTCCTCGCCATCAGCACCGCCGGGTTCCCAACGGCGATCGCGGCCCTCGGCTGGGTAGAAGAGGTGCTGTCTGCCCGCTGAGCTAGGGCTCACGGGCCACGAGTCGAGGTTTCACCTGTTTGGGGGCCCGGTGATGGATCCTGTGGTTAGCGACTACAGGAGGCCCA
>CAYGCW010000284.1:0-3892 GCA_964348465.1 uncultured Acidimicrobiia bacterium
GACGTGGTCCGGAGCAGCTCGTCGTGGGCGCCGGCGGCGGTCACCCGTCCTTCGTCGATGAGCACCACTCTGTCGACGAGGGCCAGCGTCGACGTGCGGTGGGCGACGATGATCGTGGTGCGTCCCCGCATCACCTGCTCGAGAGCCGCCTGTATCTCCGCCTCGACCAGCGCGTCCACCGATGAGGTGGCGTCGTCGAGGATCAGCACCCGCGGGTCGCGCAGCACCGCCCTCGCCAGCGCCACCCGCTGGCGTTGACCGCCGGAGAGGCTGTGCCCTCGCTCGCCCACGACGGTGTCGTATCCGTCGGGCAGGTCGGCGATGAAGTCGTGCGCCTGGGCGAGACGGGCCGCCAGCCGCACCTGCTCCTCCGTGGCGCCGGGGGCGCCGAAGGCGATGTTGTCGCGCACCGAGGCGGAGAACAGGAACGTCTCCTGAAACACCACGGCCACCTCGCGTCGCAGCTCCTCGACCGAAAGGTCCCGGACGTCGACCCCGTCGAGGCGGACGGCCCCGTTGGTCACGTCGTAGAACCGCGGGATCAGGTGGGCCAGGGTCGTCTTGCCCGAGGCGGTCGCCCCGACCAGGGCAACTGCCGTCCCGCCCGGGATGGTGAGGTCGACGCCGCGCAGCACCGGCGGGCCGTCCGGGTACGCGAAATCGACGCCGACGAACTCCACCTGGCCGGGCCCGGGCGGCAGCGGCGCGGGTTCGGCAGGGTCGACGATGTCGGGAGCCGTGCGGAGGAGTTCCTGGATGCGGGTGGCCGCCACCGCCGCCCGCGGCAGCTGAGCGAAGAACCAACCAGTGATGCGGAGCGGGAAGACGAGGACGCCGAGGTACTGGGTGAAGGCCACGAACTCGCCCAGCGTCAATGCGCCGGAGATGACCCTGAGTCCGCCGATCGCCAGCACCGCCACCGTGGCCGCAGCCGGGATCAGCTCGAACAGGGGGGCGAAGGTAGCTCGCCAGCGGGCCAGCTCGATGCTCCGGTCCCGGATCTTGTCGGCAACTGCGTCCAGCTTCGCAGCTTCCTGCGCTTCCTGGCCGTACGCCTTCACCACCTGGATGCCACCCACGGCCTCCTCGACGATCTCGGACAAGTCGGCGAGCCGCTGCTGGACGTCGAACGACAGGCCGATGACCCGCCGGGCGTACCGGTTCGAAGTGAACAGCAGCGTCGGAACCGTCAGCGCCGACACCGCGCCGAGCACGGGGTCGATGAGCACGAGCACGGTCACGACCACGAGGAACATCGCCAGGTTGGCGGTGGTGATCGGCAGCATGGCGAAGATCAGCCGCACCTGCGACAGATCGCTGCTGGCCCTCGCCATGAGCTGCCCCGTGCTCGTACGGTCGTGGAAGTCGAACGCAAGCCGCTGGGTGTGCTCGAACATCCGGTTGCGAAGGTCCGTCTCGGCCCGGTACGACAACCGAAACCCGAAGTAGCGGCGGGCGGCGATCCCGACGCCTTGCAGCAAGCCCACCGCCAGCAGGAGCGAGACCAGCGGCCAGAGCCGGTCGGCTCTCCCCGCCGTGACCGCGTCGTCGATCACCACTTTGATCACGTAGGGCACCGCGACGAGCATCACCATCCACAGCAGGGCGCCGGCGACGGCCAGCATCGAGTCCCGCCGGTAGCCGGCGAGCGTGCGACCAATCAGTCGCAGCCCGGTGCGAACCCGAGCGCTGCGGATCCCTTCGGATGTCACCGGACCAGCCTATCGGCGGGTCCTCTCCGGCTCGGTCGCCACGCGGGACGACGCCGGCCCTCGGTTGGGGTGCCGTTCGATCGCAGCAGGTGCTCGCGGCCGGCCGGTAGCATCCCGGCCGTGCTCCCTTCCCCCCAGCCCCGCGCCGCGGCCCGCGGTGCGCCGCCCGGTGAGTGGCGGCCGCCTCGTGATCGGGTGGGCGCTCGGCGTGGTGGCGGGGGGCGCTGCGCTGGCGACGGTGCTCGGTTTCCTGGGGCGGTACTGGTGGGGTTTCGACCTGCTCTCGAGCTTCCGGACGCACTACTTGATGGTGCTCGCGCTGACGGCTCCTCTCGCGTTCTGGGTCGGCGGACGCGCCGCAGGGGCGGTTCTGGCCACCGCGGCACTGCTGAACGTTGCGGTGATCGTCCCCTGGTTTCTCGCCGACGCCGGAGAGGCGGCCGGACCCGATCGCCTGACCGTCATCTCATTCAACGTCCAGGCCTCCAATCCGCAGCGGGCCGATGTCATGGAGTGGGTTCGCAGCCAGCGCGCCGACCTCGTCTTCCTCCTCGAGTCCAGCTTCGAGTGGGAGAACGCCGTGGAGTCGGCAACCCTCCCGTACCACATGGCGGCGAAGGTTCGCAGCGATCGCGCCTTCGGGATCACCCTCCTGGTGAAGGAAGGGTTGGCCGCAGACGTGCGCCGGCTGCAGATCCGCCTGCGGCCGGCCGTGGAGGCGACGCTCGACGTCGGCGGGGAGCGCGTGAACGTGCTCGCCATCCATCCGCTCTCACCGACGTCCAAGCGGCGGGCCGACCTGCGCGACGAGTACCTGCGCGAGGTCTCGCTGTGGGCCCGCGGCAGGGATGGCCCGGTGGTCATCGTGGGGGACTTCAACGCCACCCCGTGGTCATCGTCGTTCCGCCGTCTCAAGTCCAGCGCCGGCCTGCGCAACTCGATGTCCGGACACGGTCTGCAGCCGACGTGGCCGGTCGGGCTCGGGCCGCTGATGATCCCGATCGACCACGCGCTGCACAGCCCCGACCTGGCCGTGGTCGAGCGGCGGACCGGCCCTTCGCTCGGATCCGACCATCGGCCGCTGGTCTTGACCCTGGCCCGGCGCTCCGGCTGACCGAGGCCCGGTGCAATCCCCGCAGAGGGCTACAGTCGCAGGCCATGCTCTACGACTACACCTCCGTCACCCCTGCCTCCGTTGCTACCGCTGTCGATGACGGCATCGCGGCCGCCGAGGACCACGTCGCCGCCGTCGTTGCCCCCACCGAGACCCCGCGCACTTGGGACGACACGATGCGCCGCCTCGACCACGTCGGAGTCGTCCTCGGAGCCGCATACGGCAAGGGGCCGTTCATGGCCCGGGTCCACCCCGACGCCGACGTGCGGGCCGCCGCGGCCGCCGCCGAGGAACGGCTCAGCAAGTGGGCGGTCGACCTGGTGTTCCGGCCCGAGCTCTACTCGGCCGTGAGCGAGTACGCCGCCACCGACGAGGCCGCATCCCTCGAAGGCGAACGGCGCCTGCTCCTCGATCACTGGATGCGCGACTTCCGTAGGGCGGGCCACGAGCTGGGTCCCCAGGACCGCACCCGAGTCCAGGAGATCCGCGCCCGCATGGTGGAGCTGCAGGTGGCCTTCGGCCGCAACCTGGACGAGTACGAGGACTGGATCGAAGTGAGCAGGGACGATCTCGTCGGCCTCCCCGACGAGTACGTCGGCGGATTGAAGGAAGGCGACTCCGCCGGCACGTACCGGGTGACCCTCGACTACCCCGACTTCATCCCGTTCCAGAAGCAGTCTCCGCGGCGCGACCTGCGGGAACGGCTCCAGTTCAAGGCCCGCAACAAGGCCGTCGCCGAGAACCGGCCGCTGATCGAAGAGATGATCGAATTGCGGCGGGAGATGGCCCTGCTGTTGGGTTACCCGACGTGGGCCCACTACTCGATGGAAGTGAAGATGGCCGCCGAGCCCGACGCCGTCATCCGGTTCTACAAGGAGATCGTCCCCGGGCTCACCGAGCTGGGTGCCGCCGAGCGCGCCGCGATGACCCCGATCCTCCACGAGGACCATCCCGGCGCCACGCTCCAGTCCTGGGATGCGGCGTACCTCGACACCGTCCAGCGCCAGCGAGACTACGGCGTCGACCCCAACGAGGTCGCCGCCTACTTCCCACTCGAACAGACCGT
>CAYGCW010000285.1:0-3881 GCA_964348465.1 uncultured Acidimicrobiia bacterium
GCCTCGTCCACCGACGACGCAAAAGCATTCAGCGTCGGGCCGGCGTCGATGGAGTAGTCCCAGCTGAACGTGTCGCTGGCCTCGAAGTCGCCCATCGCCCCCATGTCGATCGAGAGGCTCAGGTCCGTGGCGCCACCGACGGCGAACTCCCACGTGGCGGTCACCGGCCCCGTGTTGTCGGCGTTCTCGGTGTCGATGACGCCGAAGAACTCGTCGGTGTTGGCCTCGCCGACGATCCCCAGCGTGTCGGGCGGGAAGATCGAGAGGCTGTCATCGAGCACCCCGAACGGGATCGACGGCGACACCCCCCGCCGGTACTTCTCGAACCCGTCGCCCGCCGAGGAGAACGCCCCAACGAACAGATTCGTGTGGCTGTTCAGATTCGAGCTGGCACTGTTGACCATGTCGAAGGCCACGACCGTTGCTCCCGCGGCCGGCGCAGCTACGCCGACGACGAGCACAGGCAGCAGCGCCGCCACCATCGTCAATAGCGCCAACCCGGTGGTCATTCGCTTACGAGCCGTAGATCTCTGCACCTGCGCACTCCTTGTCTCGCTCGCCTGTGTCTCTTCGCACGCGCCAGCGGCGGGCCCGGCGCCACGAGGGCGCCGGGCACCGCGCGCGGTCCCCGCCTCTGGTTGGCCGACTGCGGGGCAGCAGTTCCTCTAGTTGAACCTGGTGATCCTCCCCTCGCCCCCTTCGGGGTAGTCGGCTGCCGAGATCAGGCCGCCGAGGCCGCCGTCGGCCGTCGGCGCCTGGATGTAGTTGGAGAGCGCCTGCTGGTAGCTGACGCCGAGCACCGTGAACGGCGCCGCCCCGAACGGGTACTCGTCCCCGCCGCGGGCCAGGAAGTCGATGGTCGCCACCGTCAGGTCGGCCCCGGCGACCACGGCCCCGGCGCCATCGACGATCACCGTCCCGTCGTCGAGGACGACGTTCTTGACCTTCGACCCGGCGGCCTGGGCCTGGTCCCACTCGAACGAGAAGCCCGAGACCTGCGCGAAGCGGCCCGAGCCCCCAGGCGGAACCGGCGGCGGGTCGTTCACCCTCGACACCGCGTTCTCCAGGATGTCCTTGAACTGCGACCTCGGGATGGCCGGGAAGATCGTGACGAAGTTCGGGAACGGCACCATCGCGAACGTGTCCAGCTCGGTGATGTCGCCGGCCGGGATGATCGAGTCGTTGCGGATACCGCCGCCGTTCTGGAGCGCCACGTCGGGCACGGGGACTCCGAAGTCGGCAGCGAGCTGACCGGCCTGCCAGCGAAGGGCGTCTGCGATGAGGTTGCCCTCATTGGTCTCGGTCGACCGGACCGCATTGCGGCGGCCGTCGAGGTCGACCTCGGAGCTGGCGATCACGTTGGCGGCGAGGTCCGCCACGAACGCAGCCACCGGTGCCGCCACACGCTTGTGGAACACGCGGTTCGGCTTGACGCCGTCCGCCCCGATGCTCGTGCTCACCACCCGGAGCGGTCCGCTGCGGTCGTCGTCCACCGCAACCACCGCGCCGTCGTCGTCGAAGCCGACGGTCAAGTGGCCGACGTAGCCGTAGTTGCCGGCCGTGGTCACCACCGGCACGTCGTTCCCGTCGGCGTCCGTGGCGAACAGCGGGTACGGCCCGAAGATGTCGCCGGGACCGTCGCTCGGCAGCAGCGGGTCGTCCGCATTGGCGAGCAGCTCGTCACCGCCGCCGGCGACCATCACGTCCACGCCGCTGAGCTGCTCGGCGAGGGCGATGTCCTCGCCGATGCCCTGCAGGTGGCTGATGAGGACGATCTTGTCGACACCGGCTGCTTCGAGAGCCCCCAGCTCGGCCTGCACGGCCGGAAGGACCGCGTTGACCACGACGTTGCGCGGCGACGAGATGAAGGGCAGGTTCTCGGTGGTCGCCGTATCATTAAAAAAGCGCTCGCCCTTCTCCTTGACGATCGCGCTCTTGGCAATCACGCCATCGGCCACGAGGGCCTGCAGGCCGGGCTCGCCGCTGAAGTCGAGGTTGGAGCTGAGGTACGGCGGCTTGCCGGGGTTCCGGAAGCCGTCCGCAATGAAGGCCGCGAGCACGTCCGGACCGAAGTCGAAGTCGTGGTTGCCGAGGTCGATGGCGTCGTACCGGAGCATGTCGAGCGCCAACGCGTCGTACCAGACGCCGTTCTCGACGCTTGCGGTGAACGCCGGGCCGGCCAGGAAGTTGTCTCCGGACGATACGAAGATCGAGCCTCGCTTCGTGTTGTCGCCCTGCGGTTTGACGTGGGCCCGCTTCTCGGCCCTGAACCTGACGCTCGCGAAATACGCGACGCCGCCTTCAGTGCCGATGACGTTGTCGTCGGCGTCGAAGACCTCGGAGGGCAGCAACTGGGACTCGCCGTCGTTGTTGTGCATGATCGTCAACCAGAAGTCGACGTCTGCGACGTGGCTGTCGGCCAGAGCCGGTCCTACCCCTGCCAGTACAGCGACGATCATCGAGGTCGCCGCGATGAGAGCGAGCGGCCGCCAACGCCGGCGACGCGCTCGGTCGATAGATGACATGAAACTCCCCTTCCTCCTCTTTTTTCCGCCTTAGCCTGCCAACGGCGGACCGCCCCAGCCCGCGATCCAGAGCCTAGCCACTCAGGGTGGTCGCGTGCTCGGCGAAAAGCCCCTTACGCCGCGCCAGAGGTCACATCCGCCCGAGAATCGAGGGGTCTTCCCAGCTTCCTCAGCGCAGCTCCTGGCGCCATACCAAGCGCAGCCCGGACCAGGTGTCGTCGACGGCTGCCACCTTGTTGTCGACCAGCCCCAATGGGAGGGCGACGTTGCGCACGACGTCCTCGCTGACATCCGTTGCGACGCCTGAGGCCTGCTTCGGCCAGCACACCCAGCAGGAGCCCGCCGGGAACAGAAGCGGCCCAGCACGTCGATGCGCTGCTGCAACTCGGCACGGCGCCTCACGAAGAAGACGGCCACGTCGGCCTTGCCGCGGGCGCTGGTGCGGATCCGAACTCCAGGAGGAAGGGGCGCGACGATGTCGAAGAAGTGGCCCGGGTCCCCGATCACCGCCAGCGTGGCGCCATCCGCGATGCCAAGCTTGCGGACCAGGGCCGTGCCCGAGTAGCCGGCCGCCGTCACTCGCCGATGTCCTCGAACCAGAGGTCGGGGTGGGAAGCGATGAACTCCTGCATCATGCCCGCGCACTCCTCGTCGTCCAGCACGTCCACGAGGACGCCCCGGGAGCGCAGGTGGTCCTCAGGCCCGCGGAACGTGCGGTGCTCCCCGACGACGATCCGGGGGATCCCGTACAGCAACGCCGCCCCGCTGCACATGTCGCACGGCGACAGCGTGGAGTACAGCGTCGCCCTCCGATAGTCGGCAGCGGCGCGGCGGCCGGCGTTCTCGAGACAGTTCATCTCGGCGTGATGGATCACGCTCCCGTCCTGCACCCTCCGGTTGTGGCCCCGCCCGACGATCTCGCCGCCGATCACCAACACCGAGCCGATCGGAACCCCGCCGGCGGCACGCCCCTCCTTCGCCTCGGTGATCGCGGCCCTCAGGAACGTCCGGTCGTCCATGGTGCGCAGGCTATCGGCCGGAAGGGATCCGTACCGTCTCCCCGGGGGCGATCTCCTGGCCGGGGATCGGATGCAGCTCGTAGCCCAGCTAGCGACGACCACCGACCGGTAAGGTACTCCGATGGCGGAGAGGGGCCTGGTCCGGGAGGAGCCCGTTGCGGGCCTCTCCGACGCGCCGGCCGCCGCGCCCGGGCGCCGCCTCCCCGGCTGGCTGCGCCGGTCTCTCAGCTTCGTAGGCATCCTCGTGCTGCTGGTCGCAGCTTGGGAGGGCTACAAGGTCGCCGGCAAGGCCCTCGACATCTCGTGGCCGATCCGGCCCGACAACACCTCGATGCCG
>CAYGCW010000286.1:0-3260 GCA_964348465.1 uncultured Acidimicrobiia bacterium
GCCGCAGCCACCTACGGCGACGTCACGGCCGAGTACCTGGCGCTGCGCACCGGTGCCGGGCTGGTGCGGGGCCAGCACGAGATCTTCTGGACCAGCGGACCGGACGCGGTGCGGTTCCTCGACAGCTTGCTCAGCCAGGACGTGGCCGGCCTGGTGCCCGGCGCCGTGGCCCGCTCCCTGCTGCTGGAGCCCCGCGGCAAGCTGCGGGCCCTGCTGTGGGTCCTGGCCGGCGACGCGGAGGTGGGCCTGATCGCCGACGCCGGCACCGGGGCGAGCGCCGCGGCCGACCTGAACCGCTTCCGGATCCGCGTCGACGCCGAAGTCGCCTCCCAGCCCATACCACTGCTGGAGGTGTGGGGCCCCGATGCCGGCGCCGTCCTGAATGGTGCCGGGCTGCCGGCGCCGGCCGGCTGGGAGCGGCACGGCTCGATCGTGATCGCCAGGGCACCGCTCGGCAGCCTGCCCCGATTCTTCGTGGCCGGGGCCGAGGAAGGCGCCCTCGTGCACGCCGGCGCCATGGCTGCCGGCAGGCTGGCCGCCGACGCCGTGCGAATCGAGGCCGGTGAGCCGCTCATGGGTGTCGACGTCGACGAGGGCACGATCCCGCAGGAATCGGGCCTCGTGCCCGAAGCGGTGGCGTTCGACAAAGGCTGTTACCTCGGCCAGGAGCTGGTGGCGAGGATCGACTCACGGGGGCACGTGAACCGCCATCTGCGCGGCGTGAAGCTGGGCAGCAACGTCCTTCCCCCGTCGGGCGCGGAGCTGTGGTCGGGTGACCGGCCGGTGGGCGCGGTGTCCACGGTGGCCGAGTCGCTGGAGCTGCGGGCTCCGGTGGCGCTGGCCCTGATCCGGCGCGAGGTGGAGCCGGGGGAGACGGTGGAGGTGCGTTGGGAAGGGGGGACGGCGCCGGCGCAGGTGCTCGAGCTACCGCTGGACGACTTCGGGCGACACGGGCAGTTCGCGGATCCTTGACAAACCTCTAACAGGTTCTTCCCAACATGGCGGGTAGCGCGCACCAGCAGGAGTCGAGCATGGCGAACAGGGGTACGGTGCTCCTGATCGAAGACGAGGCCGAGATCGCCGATCTCGTCCGCATGTACCTGGAGCGGGAAGGGTTCCGGCTGGTGCACGCCCCCAGCGGCGAGGAGGGCCTGGAGCGGCTGCGGGAGCGCGAGCCCCGACTGGTGCTGCTCGACCTGGGCCTGGCCGGCGTCGACGGCACCGAGGTGTGCAAGCGCATCAGGGGCGGCTCCGACGTCCCGATCATCATGCTCACTGCCCGCGACTCGGAAGTCGACAAGGTCGTCGGGCTCGAGATCGGGGCCGACGACTACGTCACGAAGCCGTTCTCGCCGCGGGAGCTGGTGGCGCGCGTCAAAGCCGTGCTGCGCCGCGCCGAAGAGCGACCCGATGCGCCCCGCACGATCGAGGTCGAAGGCTTCGCGATCGACAGCGGGCGGCGCGAGGTCGTGACCCCGGCCGGGAACGTGATCCGGCCCACCGCTCGCGAGTTCGACCTGGTCTGGTATCTGGCCGAGCACCGGGGCCTCGTGCTGTCCCGCAACCAGATCCTCGACGCGGTCTGGGGGTACGACTACTTCGGCGAGACCCGCACCGTGGACGTCCACATCCGCCAGCTCCGCAAGAAGATCGACGGCATCCCGATCGAGACGGTCTGGGGCGTCGGCTACCGGCTCGGACGGTGATTCGCCGTCTCTTCTGGGGGATGGTGGCGGTGGCGGTGGTGACGCTCCTCATCGGCGGCGTGACGGCATCCGTGCTCGTAGCTCGCTCCGTCGCAGAATCGGAACGGGCCGAGTTCTTCCGCCAGGCGGCGGCGACCGGCCGCCTCATCCAGACGTCGTTGGAGCGCAACGCCGACCAGCCGGCGGCGCGCCAGCTCGCCCAGCTCGAAGCCGTCCGCAGTGTCGCGGAAGCGATCGGCGGCCACGACTTCCTGGAGGCGGTCGTGGTGACCCGCCAGGGCGAGCTGGTGCTTCCCGACGACGCCCGGCTGGTGCCCGCTCTGCCGCCGGTGTCGGACCTGCCGAGCCGGGAGGCGTTCGACGTAGATGTAGCCGGGGAGTCCGTGACCGCCCTGGCCCTCCCGATCCAGATCGGCGAGGGGCGGCGGGCGGCGGTGATCGTGGGCCGTACCGACCCGCTGGTGCCGTGGCGGGTGGTGTTCGGCCGGTTCCTGATCGCGGTGGCGGCGGCGGTGGTCCTGGCAGCCCTCCTCGCAGTGGCGCTGTCCCGCCCGCTCGGCCGGCGCCTGAAAGGGCTCGCCGGGGCGGCGCGTGCCATCGCCGCGGGCGACCTGTCGGCCCGGGCGCCGGAACGGGGGCGGGACGAGGTCGCCGAGGTGGCCCGTTCCTTCAACGACATGGCGGAGCAGTTAGAAGCGGCCCGGCGCCGGGAACGCGACTTCCTGATGAGCGTCTCCCACGACCTGCGGACGCCTCTCACGACGATCCGCGGCTACGCCGAAGGCCTCGCCGACGACGCCATCGCCACCGACGACCTGGCCCGGGTCGGCAGCGTGCTCCACGTCCAGGCCGACCGGCTCAGCCGCCTGGTCGACGACCTGGTGCTGCTGTCACGCCTCGAGGCCCGGCAGTTCACCTTGCGCAGGGAGCCGGTCGACCTCGCCGCGCACCTCAAGGAGGTCGCAGAGAGCATGCGAGGGCGAGCCGACGGGGCCCGGGTTCGCCTGCTCACCGAGATTGCTCCGGTGGGCGCGGTGGTGGTCGATCCGGACCGGGTGGCCCAGGTGGCGGGGAATCTCCTCGAGAACGCACTGC
The DNA here is from genome assembly GCA_964348465.1 of uncultured Acidimicrobiia bacterium. Taxonomy (GTDB): domain Bacteria; phylum Actinomycetota; class Acidimicrobiia; order Spongiisociales; family JAOTWH01; genus CAYGCW01. Next base: position 2,802 of record CAYGCW010000286.1, read on the forward strand.
GCTACACGCCCGAGGGCGGAGCGGTCACGCTGCGGGTCGGCGGGAGCGATGGCCGGACATGGTTCGAGGTGGCCGACACCGGCCCCGGCATCGACCCTGCCGACCTGCCCCGGGTGTTCGAGCGCCTGTACGTCGCCCAGCGCTACCGGCCCGTCCGCCCCGAAGGGAGCGGCCTGGGCCTCACCATCGTCAAAGAGCTGGTCGACGCGATGGGCGGCACCGTCGATGTCACCAGCGCCCCCGGTCGGGGCACGACCGTGCGCGTCACCCTGCCCTAACCTGGGCCGGGTGCTCCCCGACATCCTCGCCTCGGTGCGGGCCCGGCTGCCTGCCGTGGCATCCGCCGAGCCCGACCTGGCGGCGGCGGCCGCGGCGGCGCCTCCGGCGCGGGATTTCGCCGGCGCGCTCGGCGGGCCTGCGCTCGGTGTGATCGCGGAGAGCAAGCTCCGCTCCCCTTCC
>CAYGCW010000286.1:3270-3881 GCA_964348465.1 uncultured Acidimicrobiia bacterium
CAAAGCGCTGCGCGCTGCGCCTGCGCCGAGGGTGATCGCAGAGATCAAGCGCCGCTCGCCTTCGGCGGGGCCGCTGGCCCCTGGCCTCGTTCCTGCCGCCCAGGCCGAGGACTACGAAGCCGGCGGGGCGGTGGCGATCTCGGTACTCACCGAGCCCGACCACTTCGGAGGCTCCCTCGACGACCTGCGGGCGGTCCGCGCCGCAGTCGGCGTGCCGGTGCTGCGCAAGGACTTCACGCTGCACCCCGCCCAGATATGGGAGGCGCGGGCCGCCGGTGCCGACGCCGTCCTGCTGATCGTGGCGATCCTCGAGGATGCGGAGCTCACCCGTCTGCTCGACGTCGCCGCGGCGGCGGGCGTGGCGGCGCTCGTCGAGGTCCACACGCCCGCCGAGGCGGGGCGAGCGGTGGCGGCCGGGGCCCGCATCGTCGGAGTCAACAACCGCGATCTGCGCTCGTTCAGCGTGGACCTCGGCACCGCCGAGGCGATGGCGCCGTTGCTGGGCGACGTCGAGCTCAGGGTGGCGGAGAGCGGCGTCGGCGACCGGGAAGGCGCAGCCAGGATGGCGGCCGCCGGCTACGACGCCGTCCTCGTCGGCGAGGCGCTGGTGC
>CAYGCW010000287.1:0-3625 GCA_964348465.1 uncultured Acidimicrobiia bacterium
GCGCGGGAACGCGCCCCTATAAGGTAGTCGGCTCCGGAGCGTCCGGAAAGCCGCCTCATCGAGGAGCGCCGCACGTTGAACACCCCCCTGGACCAACTCGCTCACGACTACTGGGAGTTCCTGCTGGCCGAGAGCCCCACCCGAGCCCTGCTGCTCGGCGACCACCGTTACGACCGCGAAATCGAGGACCTCTCCCGGGAAGCCGAGGACCGCCTCATCGTCCGCATGGAGGAGTTCGCCGCCGCCGCCGAAGCCATCGAGCCCGCCGGCCTCACCGCCGACGAGCAGGTGACCCGCGAGGTGCTGATCTTCGAGGCCGCCAACCGCGCCCGCCGCCTGCGGCACCGCCCCGCCGAGATGGCCGTCAACCACGCCGTCGGCATGCAGCAGTCGTGGCTGGTGACGGCCGCCATGTTCCCTCTGCTCGAAGACCAGCACGCCGAGAACGTGCTCGTCAAGATGACGAAGCTGCCCCTCCTCTTCGACCAGGCTGCCGACCGCCTCCGGGAGGGCGTGGCCCGGGGCCGCACTCCCTCCCACTACACGACGGCCAAGACCGTCGAGCAGATCGACGACTACCTCGCCCTCCCGCTCGAGGAGGACCCGTTCCTGCGGATGAAACCGCCGCCCACGTACAGCGAGACCCAGGCCGAGGAGTTCCGGGGGCGCCTCGCCACCATCGTGCGCGACGAGATCCGCCCCGGCTACGCCCGCTACCGGGACGTGATCGCCGGCGAGGTCCTCCCCAACGCCCGGCCCGATGACCGGCCCGGCCTCTGCTGGCTGGAGGGCGGGGGAGAGATGTACGCCGACGCCATCACTGCCCACGTGACCCGATCGATCTCCGCCGAGGAGATCCACCAGATCGGCCTCGACACCGTCGCCGCCCTCGAAGACGAGTACCGGGAGCTGGGCCCACCGGTCCTCGGCACCGGCGACGTCTCCGAGATGTACCGCATCCTGCGCGACGATCCCGCCTTCCACCACACCTCCGGCGACGACATCATCGCCGAATGCGAGCGTGCCCTCGAGCGCGGCAAGGCGGCCATCGGCGACTGGTTCGGGCGGCTCCCGAAGGCCGACTGCCGGGTGGAGGCCACCACCTACGGCCCGACCGCCTACTACCAGCGGCCCGCCGCCGACGGCTCGCGGCCCGGCACCTACTTCGTCAACACCGACGACCCCACCCGCTGGGGCCGCTTCGAGGTGGAGGCGATGGCCTACCACGAGGGCATCCCCGGTCACCACCTCCAGCTCGCCATCTCCGGCGAGTTGCCCGACGTCCCCGCCTTTCGGCGCAACGCGATCATCACCGCGTACGCGGAGGGCTGGGGGCTCTATACCGAACGGCTCTCCGACGAGATGGGCCTGTACACGTCGCCGCTCACCCGCATCGGCATGCTCGCCAACGACTCGATGCGGGCCTGCCGCCTCGTGGTGGACACCGGCCTCCACGCCATGGGCTGGTCCCGGCAGCAGGCCATCGACTACATGACGGAGAACTCTCCGATGTCCGTGGGCACGATCGAGCCTGAGGTGGACCGCTACATCGGCAGCCCCGGCCAGGCGCTCGCCTACATGATGGGGCGCAGGGAGATCGTCGAGCTGCGGGCCGGCGCGGAAGCCGCCCTCGGCGACCGCTTCGACATCAAGGAGTTCCACGACGTGGTGCTCGGCTCGGGGCTGATGCCGCTGGCGACCCTCGAGCGAGTCGTGCGAGACTGGATCGAAGAAACGGGGGCCGCATGAACCCTCGGGTCGCCGACGTGGCGGAGCGCTTCTGGGACCGTCTGATGGAAGCCCACCCGACGTCGGCGTCGCTCGTCATCGGCGACCATCGCTTCGCCGACCGGATGGAAGACCTCGGCGCCGAAGCCGAGGCCGCGCTCGCCGCCGACCTGCGCGGCTTCTCCGCCGCGGCGGCCGCCATCGACGCCGACCAGCTCGACGCCGAGGACCGGATCACCCGGCTCGTCCTCATCGACGAGGCCGACTCGATGGCGGCGTCCCTGGAGTGCCGCTTGCCCGAGTTCCTCGTCGACCCGATGCTCGGGCCGCAGATGGACATCGTCACGTCGATCCCCCAGCTGTCGGCGCCCGACGCCGACGTCGCCGCCCGGTTCGTCGCCAAGGCCGGCGACACCGCCCGCTACTTCGACGAGGCGGTCGACCGGCTGCGGGACGGGGTCGCCGCCGGCCGCACCCCCGTGCGGGTGCTGGTGGAGAAGACGCTCGGTCAGCTCGACGCCATGATCGACGCACCCCTCGAGGACGACCCCTTTCTCAGAATTGGCCTGCCGGATGCCATGGACGACGCCGCGAAGGAGCGCTGGCGCGAGGACATGGCCCGCCAGGTGCGGGAAGTGGTCCGGCCGGCTTTGGTCCGCTATCGGGACTACGTCCGCGACGCGGTGCTGCCGGTGGCCCGCCCGGGCGACAAGGCCGGGCTGTGCTGGCTGCCCGACGGCGACGAGGTCTACGCCCACCAGACCCGGCGCTACACATCGCTGCACATCGACCCCGACGCCGTTCACCGGCTCGGCCTCGACGAGATCGCAGCGCTGGAAGAGGAGTACGCCGAGCTGGGAGGCCGCGTGCTGGGCACCACCGCCATCGCCGAGATCTACGAGCGGCTCCGCGACGACCCTGCGCTGCGCTTCGAGACCGCCGACCAGGTTCGGGAGGCCGCCGAGACCGCCCTCGCCCGGGCCAACGAGGCGGTGCCGGACTGGTTCGGGCGGCTGCCCAAGGCGCCGTGCGTCGTGCAGCCGATCCCCGACATCGGCGCCGCGGACGCCCCGCTCGCCTACTACTTGCCTCCCGCCCAGGACGGGTCCCGGCCGGGCGTGTTCTTCATCAACCTCACCGAGCCGGAGACCCGGACCCGGTACGAGTCGGAAGCGCTGGCGTTCCACGAAGCGGTTCCCGGCCACCACCTCCAGCTCACGATCAGCCAAGAGCTGGAGGACCTGCCGATGGTCCGCCGCTACGGCCTCCAGACCGCCTACGTCGAGGGGTGGGGCCTGTACACGGAGCGGTTGGCCGACGAGATGGGCCTCTACTCGGGCGACCTGGCCCGCCTCGGGATCCTGTCGTTCGACTCGTGGCGGGCGGGGCGGCTGGTGGTCGACACCGCCCTCCACGCCAAGGGGTGGAGCCGCCGGCAGGCGATCGACTACCTCACCGCAAACTCGCCCCAGGCGCCGAACAACATCGTCAACGAGGTCGACCGCTACATCGGATATGCCGGCCAGGCCCTCGCCTACAAGCTCGGCCAGCGGGAGATCTTCCGGCTGCGGGAGGACGCCCGCCGCAAGCTGGGGGCCGGCTTCGACGTAGCGGCCTTCCACGACACCGTGCTCGGGTCGGGAGCGCTGCCGCTGCGGGTGCTGGCCGACGTCATCGAGCGCTGGGCCGAGCAGCAGGTCGCGTGAGCCTCGACCGCCTGAGCTCCCGGCACCGCGCCGCGCTCGACCAGGTGGTGGCCGACCTGCATGACGAGTTCGGGGACGACCTCGTCGGCCTCCTCCTGGCCGGCTCGGCTGCAATGCGACGGATGAGCCCCGAGAGCGACCTCGACCTCTATGCGCTGATCCGCATGCCATGGAGGCGGCGTCGCACCACC
>CAYGCW010000287.1:3635-3880 GCA_964348465.1 uncultured Acidimicrobiia bacterium
GGCCAGCGGGAGATCTTCCGGCTGCGCGAGGAGGCCCGCCGCAAGCTGGGGGCCGGCTTCGACGTAACGGCTTTCCACGACACCGTGCTCGGGTCGGGAGCGCTGCCGCTGCGGGTGCTGGGCGACGTCGTCGAGCGCTGGGCCGAGGGCATGGCGCGGATCATCGCCCTGGAGGTGGAAGGACAAATCCCGCAGGCGGTCCAGGAGGTCCACCTGGGCGGGGTTGATCCGCTGCCGCGCTTCGG
>CAYGCW010000288.1:0-3873 GCA_964348465.1 uncultured Acidimicrobiia bacterium
GGCGCATCGTGCTCGCCAACCAGCTCGTCGAGGAGATGTTCGGCTACGGCAACGGAGAGCTGGCCCGGCAGCCCGTCGAGATCCTGCTGCCGGAGGGCCTGCGCCGCGGCCACGAGCAGCTGCGTTCCCGGTTCGCCAAGGCCCCCAAGCAGCGACCTATGGCAGCGGGACGCAACCTGGTGGCGCGGCGCAAGGACGGGACCGAGTTTCCGGTCACGGTCGGCCTGGCACCGCTACCCAGCGACGAAGGCACGTTCGTCGCGGCGGCAATCACGGACATGACCGAGCAGCGCAGGGTCGAGGGCGAGCTGCTGCGCGCCAACGACCTGCTGCAGGCCCGGATCGCCGACCTGCAGGCCCTGAAGCGGGAAGCCGAGCTGATCAGCGAGATGGGCGAGATGCTCCAGGCGTCGCACGGCACGACGGAAGCCAATCGGGTGATCGAGATGTTCGCGCGTCAGCTCTTCACGAGGGGCGCCGGGTCGGTGGAACTCGTCCAAGAGTCTCGCTCCCTCACCGAGAGCGTGGTCTCGTGGGGCACCGCAGAGGCCGGCGAGCACGTATTCCATCCCGGCGACTGCTGGGCACTACGCCGCGGGAAGCCTCACGCGGTCGGCGACGATCCGACCCGCATCGTCTGCCCGCACCTCCAGCCTCTGGACCCGCTGCGCTCGCTGTGCGTGCCGCTCCTCGCTCAGGGCGCGGCCCTCGGCGTGCTCACGATCCGCCTCCTCGACAAGGACGAGTGGCCGGACCCCTGGCCGCAGATGCGCCGGCTCGCCAGCAACTTCGCCGACCACCTGGCCCTCGCCCTCGCCAACCTGCGGCTGCGCAACACGCTCCAGCTCCAATCGATCCGGGATCCGGTCACCGGGCTGTTCAACCGCCGCTACCTGGAGGAGACCCTCGAGCGGGAGGTCGCCAGGGCCGAGCGGCAGCAGACGACGTTGGGGATCATCATGTTGGACCTCGACCACTTCAAGGAATTCAACGACAGCTTCGGTCACCGGGCCGGCGACACCGCCCTGGTCACTCTCGGCGCCCTCCTGCCGAACCTCGTCCGGGGCGAAGACGTGCCGTGCCGCTACGGCGGCGAGGAATTCGCCGTTCTCCTGCCCGGAGCAACGACCCAGCACGCGGCCGACCGGGCCGAACAGATCCGCCGGGTGTTGGCAGACGTCCCGCTTCGCCATGCCGGTCGGGATCTGGGGCACATCACCATGTCGGCAGGGGTGGCCGCGTTCCCTGATCACGCCCGGACGCCCGAAGATCTGCTCGCGTCGGCGGACGGGGCCCTGTATCGAGCCAAGAGCGAAGGGCGCAATCGCGTCGCGGTCGTCGGGGCTCCTTAGCCCGCACGGGTCACCCCGCTACGGGCGCCCGGCATCCTTGGCTGCGGCCCAGCGCCGGTCGAGCTCGTCGAGCGTCTCATCGGCGAGCGACACACCTTCGCCTGCGGCCGCCGCCTCCATCGCCCGGAACCGGTCGGCGAAGCGGTCTGCGGAGCGGCGCAGAGCCAGCTCGGGATCGACGCCGAGGTGGCGGGCCAGGTTCACGGCCGAGAACAACAGATCGCCCAGCTCGTCGGCGGCCCGGAGCGGGTCGTGAATGTCGCGGCGCAGCTCCTCGGCCTCCTCGACGATCTTGGCGAGTACCGGCTCCGCCTCGGGCCAGTCGAAGCCGGCGCTTGCCGCCCGCGACTGGAGCTTGGCGGCCCGCGCCAGCGCCGGGAGCGACGCCGGGACGCCGTCGAGCAGTGATTCCCGGCCCTTCTCCTCCATCTTGAGCTGTTCCCAGTTGCGCAACACGTGGCCGGCGTCCGCGACGTCCGCCTCGCCGAACACGTGCGGGTGGCGGTGCACCAGTTTGCGGCGGATCCCTTCGGCGACCTCCTCGACGTCGAAAGCTCCCGCTTCCGCCGCGAGGGTGGCGTGGAACACCACCTGGAGGATCAGGTCCCCCAGCTCCTCCTCGACCTCGGCATAGGCGCCGTAGTCCGGATCGCCGCCCGGCGCCTCGGGGCCGAGCCGGGACAGCGCCTCCACCGCCTCGTACGCCTCCTCCACGAGGTGGTTGACCAGCGTGTGGTGGGTCTGGTCACGATCCCACGGGCACTCGGCGCGCAGCCGGCGATTGGTCTGCACCAGGCCCACCCACCCCGACGGCGGAGGGTCCAGGAACAGCGTCGTACGGGGGTTCGCCGCCTGGCGGGCCAAGTCGGCCAGCGGCACGGTGCGAACCTGTTCGCCGGCCCCGCCCAGGTCCGCCATCACCGTGACCGGCGTCTCCCCCGGCAGCGTGCGGCCGAGCGCCTCGTGTACCCCCGCCAGCACCAGGGGGCGGTCTACCTGGGCGATCACCGTCGGCACGTGCAGGATGAGCGGGTCCGGCAGCGAGCGGCCGTCGAGCACCTGCACCCCGCGCGCCAGAGGGTCGAGGCCGATGCGGTCGAAGACCAGCGCCAGGAACGACTCCGACGCGACCACCTCCAACGCCACCCCGGCCGGCGCGGCGGCCTCCCGCAGAAGCTGCACGGAGCGCTCTCCGACCAGCGGGCTGCCCGGCACCGCGTACACCACGTCGCCTTCGGTCGCCGCCCCGAGCACCCATCTCGCCAGCGCCGGGTACACGTCGTCGAGGTCGGCTCCCTTCTCGTACAGGTGGTCGCCGGTCTCGACGGGACGGCGAGCCGCGAGCTCGTCGACGGCGGGATGGTGGGCAGTCCGGGCGAGGAGACGCCGGTCGGGATCCTCCAGCAGCGCCACCGTGGCGGGCCCGGGCCGGTCCAGCCCGGCCGGGCCGAGGCCGACCACCGTCAGGGTGCGACCGGGGAGTGGATGCCCGGGCCGTCCGGGAACCAGGTGCCGATCCGCGAGGAGACCGAAACGTCCGCCCCGTCGACCTGGTCGTTGAACCAGTTGTTGAACTCGGCCTGCAGCAGGTCGGGCGGCAGGGTGCCCGTCGGGTCCGCCTCGATCTCCTCCATCGTGGGCGCCGAGCGGTCCGTGACCTCGATGAGGTGCCAGCCGAACCCGGTCTCCACAGGCCCGAAGACCTCGCCCAGCGGCGCCACCAGCGTGGCGGCGGCGAACGCGTCGTCGTAGCGGCCCGCGTACGAGCATCCGAGATCGCCGCCGGCGCCGGCGTCGAGGGACACCTCGTCGGCGACCGCGCCGAAGTCATCTCCGGCCTCCAGTCGAGCGGCGACGGCCTGGGCGGCCTGTTCCGTCTCGACGAGGATGTGGCGGGAGCAGACGGTGGTGATCAGCTCCGGCGAGTCCTCGATCAGCTCGACGGCGAACCCGCCGCGGGTCGCGAGCACCGACGTCGCCCGCTCCCCCAACAGCCCCGAGTACACGATGCGGAGCAGCCGTTCCCGGGTGGCGGCGGGGTCCTGGAGGGAGGCGATCGCCTCCTCCTCGCTGATCCCGCTCTCCTCCAGCCGGGCCGCCAGTTCCGCTTCGACTTCGTCGGACGAGATCGTCACCCCGAAGTCGCGCTCCAAAGCGGTCGCCAGTACCTGCTGGACGATGATTCCGAACAGCTCGTTGCGGAAGTTGGCGGAGTCCAGCACCACCGCGTCCGGGTCGGTCGACCGCAGCTCGACGACGTCGGACTGATGGACCTCCACTCCGTTGACCGTGGCCACGACGGGATCCGGGGTGCCGCATGCCGCGGCGAGCAAGGCGGAAATGGCGACGACGGCGGCGAGCTTGCGCAGGATCAAACCTCCGGGGGAGGCCACATTGTACGGATGAAGTCGAGCAACCACGCCACGATCTCTGCGCGTGGCGCCGGCACGAATACCACCTGCTCGGCGGGCCGCAGCACCGCCCGCGGCGCCAGCCGTTCCAGCCGGACCTCCTGGGCCTG
>CAYGCW010000289.1:0-3787 GCA_964348465.1 uncultured Acidimicrobiia bacterium
CTCGGCTGCGGAATGGTGAACCCGGCCGTCTTCGAGCACGTCGGCTACGACCCGTCGCGGGTCACCGGCTGGGCGTTCGGCATCGGCATCGATCGCATCGCCCAGATTCGGCATGGTGTCGCCGACCTGCGGCACTTCTTCGACTCCGACCTGCGAGTCCTCAGGCAGTTCCCATGAAGACGACCCTGCGCTGGCTACGCGACTTCGCCGACTTGCCGACCGGCGATCCGGACGAGATCGGCGTCGCGCTCGACAATCTCGGGTTCGCCGTCGAGTCTGTCGAACGGATAGAGGCGCCGTTCTCGGGCGTCGTCGTGGGCAAGGTCGTCGGGCTGCGGCCCCATCCCGATGCCGACCAGATCCGGCTGGCTCGCGTCGACACGGGCGCCGGCGAAGTCGAGGTGGTATGCGGAGCCTGGAACTTCGACGTGGGCGCAGTGATCGCGTTCTCGCCACCCGGGGCGACGCTGAGAGATCCGGATGGCAACCCGTTCCGTGTCGACGAGCGCCGCATCCGCGGCGTCAACTCGCCCGGGATGATCTGCTCGCTCCGGGAGCTGGGCCTGGGAGCCGACCACGAGGGCATCCTGGTGCTCGAAGATGACCCGCCCCTCGGCACGGACTTCGCGACGCTGCTCCCATTCCCCGATGTGGTGTTCGACGTCGAGGTGACGCCCAACCGCCCCGACGCCATGAGCACGCTGGGGCTCGCGCGCGAGCTGGCCGCTCACTACGACGTCCCGCTGCGAGAGCCCGAGATCTCATTCGAGGAGAGCGGCGAGCCAACGGCAGTGACGGTGGAGCTGGAGGACCCGGTGGGATGCCCGCGCTTCACCGCCCGCGAGGTGCGCGGGATCGAAGTCGGCCCGGCGCCGCTCTGGATGCGGCTTCGGTTGGAGGCCTGCGGGGTGCGGTCGATCAACAACGTCGTCGACATATCCAACTACGTGATGCTCGAGCTGGGCCACCCCAACCACGTCTTCGACCGCGACCTCCTCGGCGCCGAGATCGTCGTGCGGCGGGCGCAGCCCGGCGAGCGCATCGTCACCCTCGACGAGGTGGAGCGACAGCTCCACACCGACGACATCGTCGTCACGGACGGGCGAGTGCCCGTGGGGATCGGCGGGGTGATGGGCGGCGGCGACAGCGAGGTGCGGCCCGAGACGACGGCGGTCGTCATCGAAGCCGCATACTTCGACCCGCCCAGCGTGCTGCTCACCGCCAAGAGGCAAGCACTCCACACCGAGGCGTCGAGCCGCTTCCAGCGGGGTATGGACCCGAACAACGCCGATCGCGCCAACCGCCGGGTGGCACAGATGCTGGTCGAGCACGCCGGCGGCGTGGTGGCGCCGGGGGCGGTGGACGCCTACCCGAAGCCGATCGAGCCCTGGCAGGTGTCGCTGCCGCTGTCAGAGGTGGGGCGGGTACTCGGAGTCGCGTTCGAGAGCGACTACGTCGCCGCGCTGCTGACTCGGCTCGGGTTCGCCGTCGGAGGCGACGACCCGCTGCAGGTCACCGTTCCCACCCGGCGGCCCGACGTGCAACGGCCCGTGGACCTGGTCGAGGAGGTGGCGCGGCTCCACGGCTACGGCAACTTCGGGGACCGCGTCTCGGTAGGGACCGGGGGCGGGCTGCCCCCCAAGGAGAAGCGCCTTCGCAAGCTGAGGGACGTGCTCGTGGGCGCCGGATATGCCGAAGCCATCACCTTCTCGTTCATCGGGCAGGCCGACCTGGACCGCTTGACCCTCCCGGCCGACGACGTGCGCCGTGAGGGAATCGAAGTGGTCAACCCGCTGCGCGACGAAGAGGGAGTGCTGCGCACCACGCTGCTGCCCGGCCTGCTGAAGGCCGCCGCCAACAACGTCGGCCGGCGGGTGCCCGACGTGCGGCTCTTCGAGGTCGCCAAGGTGTTTCTTCCCGTGGAAGGGGCGGCACTTCCCGCCCAGCCCGAGGCGGTGGCTTGGGTCATGGCGGGGCCTCAGGGTGGCTCGTGGCACGAACCAGGCCGCGAGCCCGACGTCCTCGACGCGACGGGCCTCTGGAGCCTCCTGGCCCGGGCGATGGGGGTCGGGGACGTCGAGATACGCCAGGCCGCGCCGCCGGCGTTCCACCCCGAGCGGGCCGCCGAGCTGGTTCGCGCCGGCGTGGTGGTGGGGGTGGCCGGGGAGATCCACCCGACCGTCGCCGCGGCGTTCGGGCTCGCCGGTCGGGTCGCGGCGGGCGAGGTGCGGCTCGACGGCATCGGCGTCGCGGGGGGAGGACAGCCGGGCGGCCCCCCAGACGGCGGGCCGGCCGACTTGGCGGAGCCAGACGAGCAGCCCGTGTTCAGCCAGTTCGACGCTCCGAGCCCCTACCCGCCGGTGATCTTCGACCTGGCATTCGACCTGGCGGACGATCTCCCGGCGGCGGCGCTGGTCGACACGGTGCGACAGGCGGCGGGCACCGACCTGGAACGGCTCGACGTCTTCGACGTCTTCACCGGTTCCCCGCTGGGCGAAGGGCGCAAGAGCATCGCGGTGCGTTTGACGTTCCGGGCTCCGGACCGAACCCTCACCGACGATGAGGTGGCGGCCCCGCGCCGGGCCATCGCCGACGCCGTGGCCGACCGCCTCGGCGGCTCGCTGCGGGGTGCCGGCGCGTGAGGGGCGGAGACCTACTCAGCGTCGCCGACTTCACACCGGAGGAGCTGGCCGAAGTCGTGGCCAGGGCCTCGGCGGTGAAGCAGGACCCGGGCTCGGTGGCGGGTCGCCACCGGGGCCTCAAGGTCGGGTTGTTCTTCGAGAAGCCGTCGGCCCGCACCCGGATCTCCACAGAGGTGGCGGCCGCCGATCTCGGAGCGGTGCCGATCGTCCTCAAACAGGACGAGATCGGACTAGGCACGCGTGAGGCCGTGGCGGACGTCGCCAGGGTGTTGGATCGCTACGTCGACCTCGTCGCCTTCCGCGTGTTCCGGCACACGGACCTGGCGACCGTGGCCGTCCACACCTCCGTGCCGGTGGTGAACCTGCTCTCGGACCTCGAGCACCCCTGCCAGGCCCTCGCCGACCTGCAGACGATCGCCGAAGTGCGCCCCCTGCCGGGGACCGCAGTCGCGTACGTGGGCGACGGCAACAACGTATGCCACTCCTTGCTGCTCGCCGGTGCGATGACCGGAATGGAGGTGCGGGTCGGCACCCCGCCCGGCCACGCCCCGGACCCGGAGATCGTGTCGCTCGCCGCGACCCACGCCGCCCGGTCCGGCGGAACGGTCACCGTCCTCGAGGATCCCGACGAGGCGGTCTCCGGCGCCGACGTCGTCTACACCGACGTGTGGGCGTCGATGGGCCAGGAAGACGAGGCCGAGGAGCGCCGCCGCTTGTTCGCGCCGTACCGGATCGACCTCGCCCGGTTCGAGAGGGCGTCGCCGGACGCGGTGTTCCTCCACTGCCTGCCCGCGCACCGCGGCGAGGAAGTCACCGACGACGTGGTCGACCATCCTCGCTCGCTGGTGTTCGACCAGGCCGAGAACCGGCTGCATTCCTTCAAGGCTCTGCTGCTGCACCTGTGGGGGTGACCACCGAGGACCTCGCGGCCGCGCTCGGGGGACCGGTCCTCGACGCCGCCCGGCACCTGCTGGGGAGGCGGCTCCGCAGCGAAATCGGCGGCGAGGTCGTCGAGGTCGTACTCACGGAAGTGGAGGCCTACGACGGGGCCGACGACCCGGCGTCCCATGCCTACCGGGGGCCGACGACGCGCAACGCCTCGATGTTCGGGCCGCCCGGAACGGCCTACGTCTACCGCTCCTACG
>CAYGCW010000290.1:0-3778 GCA_964348465.1 uncultured Acidimicrobiia bacterium
CGTCCACCGGGTCCGGCACCACCACCGTCAGGGCGATCAGTGCAACGGCGTAGCTGCGGCGCACGCTGCGGAGGCTACCGGCCGGCGGGAGCCATCGGGCTATCGAGCCGCGAGCAGCTCGGGAAGCTCCGCCACCGAGGCCACCCGTGGCTCGTGGGGCGGCGCCAGCCCGTACGGATCGACCAGCACCACCTCGGCGAGGCCCGCCGCCCGGGCGCCGCCGACGTCGAAAAGCAGCGAGTCGCCGACGTACCACGCCGCGCCCGCCTCGACCGCCAGCCGCGTCAACGCGATCTCGAAGATCCGCGGGTCGGGCTTCGACACGCCGAGGAGCGTGGAGTCGAAGACCTCCTCGAACAGCCCGCCGAACCCGGCCGCGTGGAGGTCGCGCCGGACATGGCCGTCGGCGTTCGATATCACCGCCACCCGATACCCCGCGTCGCGCACGGCCCGCACCCCGGCGACGGCGCCGGGCAGCGGCGCCTGCCACAGGCCGCGAGCTGCCATCATCGCCGCCACTGCGCCGGGCGCCGGCTCGACACCCGATTCGGCGAGGATGCGGCCGAGCCACCATCCCCACCACTGCAGGACGCCACCCTCGAAGTTGCGGGGATCGCCCTCGGGATCGTTCATCACGCGGTAGTGAGCAGCTCGGAGCAGGGCCGGCTCGGGCCGTGAGCCCGTGTGCGGCTCGACGAGGTCGCCGACCGCTTCCGGGTCCAAGGTCACCAGGGTGCCGCCGGCGTCGAAGAGCACCAGCTCGGGGCGCCCGGTCATGGCCGGTCACCTGCCGGATAGGCGACCTCCCACAGCGTCAGACCGTGGGGCGGCGCCGCGCCGCGGGCGGCGTTGCGATCGCGGGCCGTGAAGATGGCCGGCACCTCCGCGGCAGCGAGACGCCCGCGCCCGATCTCGACGCACAGGGCGACCAGCGAGCGCACCATCTGATGGCAGAACGACGTGGCCGTCACGTCGAAGGCGAGCAGCCCGCCGCCGGTGTCCTCCCAGGCGGCCGCCAGCAGGGTCCGCACCGTGCTCCGGCCCTCAGCAGCCCTGCAGAACGAGGCGAAGTCATGCGCGCCCACGAACAGGGCCGCCGCCTCCTGCATGGCGTCGAAGGCGAGGGCGTGGCCGGCGTGCCAGCAATAGCGGTGGAGAAACGGATCGGGCACGTCCGTGGTCAGGACCTGGTAGCGGTAGCGGCGTGACAATGCCGAGAGACGGGCGTCGAAGCCGTCGGGAGCCCGGCGCACCGCGGTCACGGCCACCTCGGGTGCCAGCTGGGAGTTGAGGGAGCGGAGCAGCCGGGCCTCGTCGACCGGCTCCGCCGCGTGGAAGCTGACCACTTGACCGCGGGCGTGGACGCCGGCATCGGTGCGCCCGGCGACGCTGGTCGCCACTCGACCGGTGTGCTTGAACAGCGCGTCCTCGAGGTCCCCCTGGACGGTGCGGACGTCGGCCTGGCGAGCGTAGCCGTGGAACCCCGACCCGTCGTAGGCGAGGTCGAGCCTGTAGGTCGGCACGGTCAGAAGCGCGGGAAGATCGCGATGACGATCAAGTAGCCGAGCAGCCCGGCGGTCGCGGCCAGCACCGACTTCTCCATCGGCAACTCCAGCGCCTCCTTCATGCCGTTGGCGACGATTGCGACCATCCACGCGCTGCCGAGCAGGAAGTTGAGCGGCCACGGAACGGTCAGCACCGTGAGGGCAATGATCAGCAGCCTGGTGGGATAGGCGAAACCCGCGATCCGCAGCACCCCCATGTACTGCCCTGACCCTTCGAAGAGGAACTTGCCCGCAGCGTAGGCGATGCCCGAGTAGATCAGCCAGAAGAAGAGCCCGCCCACCATCACCCGCAGGATGCCGAGCGGGTCGAGGCCGACGATCGCCAGTCCGACGAGCAGGTCCGTGCCGAGGACGAGCAGTGCGGCGTCGCCGCCGGCCCGGTCGTTCCACAGCATCCACAGGTACGACTCGCGGTCGAACCGGGCCGCTCCCAGCACCCTGTATGCGACGACGTTCATGGCCTTCCAGGTCGACGACGGGTCAGCTTAGGGCCTCGTCAAGTCGCCGAGGGCTCTCGGCACCGACTCGTCCGTAGTGCGCGTCGCGGCTTCGCCCGCGCGCCTCCCCCCACGTCTGGGAGGGAAACCGACCGGCATCAAACCAGCTCGATCACGGCCATCTCGGCGCCATCGCCGCGGCGGGGGCCGAGCTTCACGATGCGCGTGTAGCCGCCGGGCCGGTCGGCGTAGCGGGGCGCCACCTCGTCGAACAGCTTCGTGACGACCTCGGTGTCCTCGATGTGCTTGAGCACCTCGCGCCGGTCGTGCAACCCGCCGCTGCGGGCCCTGGTGATGAGCTTCTCTGCGTACGGCCGCAGCACCTTCGCCTTGGCCACCGTGGTGGTGATGCGCTCGTCCCAGAACAGCGATGCCGCCAGGTTCGCCAGCAGGTGCCGCTGGTGCTGGGGTCCGCCGGCGAGGCGGGCGCCGCGCCTGGGCCGGGGCATCAGGCGCTCTCCTGGTCCCCGGCGGAGGCCAGCGACAACCCCAGCTCGTCGAGCTTCGCTGCAACCTCTTCGAGGCTCTTCTGACCGAAGTTGGTGATGTTGAGCAGGTCCTCCTCGGTGCGGGTGACCAGCTCGCCCACGGTCTGGATCTGCGCGCGGCGCAAGCAGTTGCGAGGCCGCTCGGAGAGGTCCAGCGCCTCGATGGGAAGGTCGAGGTCCGGCGACGTCGACTCTGCTTCCACCACGTCGCCCAGCTCGAGGCCGATGCCCTCGCCCACGTCGGCGAACAGCCCGAGGAGCTCGCGTAGCGTCTTGCCTGCCGACGAGATCGCTTCCTGGGGAGTCAGGGATCCGTCGGTCTCGACGTCGATGACCAGCTTGTCGAAGTTCGTCATCATCCCGACCTGCGTGCTCTCCACCCGGTAGGCGACGTTGCGCACCGGGGAGAAGATGGAATCGACCGGGATGATGCCGATCGTGTCCGACTTCTTGTTCCTGTCGGCGGTCCGGTACCCGACGCCCCGCTCGACGGTCATCTCCATCTCGAGGCGGCCCGAGGAGGCCAGCGACGCGACGTGGAGGTCGGGGTTCATGATCTCCACCCCGGCCGGCACCTTCAGGTCGGCGGCTGCGACGTCGGCCTTGCCCTTTGCCGAGAGGTAGATCGTCTGCGGCTCGTCCACCTCCATGCGCAGCACCAACTGCTTGAGGTTGAGGATGATGTCGACGACGTCCTCGATGACCCCGTCCACCGTGCTGTACTCGTGCTGGACGCCCTCGACGCGTATGGACGTCACGGCGGCGCCGGGGATGCGGCTGAGGAGAGTGCGTCGCAGGGTGTTGCCGAGCGTGTATCCGAAGCCCGGCTCGAGCGGCTCCACGACGAACTGGGAGCGGTTGTCCGATACGGGCGTCTCTTCGATCTGAGGTCGTTGAACGATCAACACGTGTGGAGTCCCCTCTACTTGGAGTAGAGCTCGACGATGAGCTGTTCCTGGACCAGGGTGTCGATCTGAGCCCGATTGGGCAGGTCGCGCACGACGATCTTGCGCTCTCCCTGGTCGACTTCCAGCCACTCCGGGATGGAGCGGTCGCCGCCGGTGTCGATGGCGAGCTGCACGACCAGCAGGTCGGTGCTGCGCTCGCGCATGGTCACCTCGTCGCCGGGCCGCACCCGGTACGAGGGTACGTCCACCCGCCGGCCGTTGACGCAGAAGTGGCCGTGGCTGACGAGCTGCCGCGCCTGGCGTCGGGAGGCCGCGAAGCC
>CAYGCW010000291.1:0-2025 GCA_964348465.1 uncultured Acidimicrobiia bacterium
CGGGCCTGAAGCCGAAGTTCGTCGAGCTGATCTCGCGGCTGGCGGTGGAGGTCAATACCTCGTTCACGGCCTCGGACGTCCGCACCCGGGTGGAGACGCCGATGAGCCTGCGGTCGGTTCTGGACCGCGTACCGGCCGGTCTGCGCATGTTCGCAGACACCGACGATCCGCTGCGGCGGTCCTGGGAGGAGTTCGTGCTGCCCCACATCGACGCTTACGACCGCGACCACTACGAGACCGTGTGGGCGGCGGTGGCGCGCAAGGGCCCGGCCGGCCCGCCATTCGCCTAGGTTCGCGGTGTCCACCGCCCGCCAGGAGGAGATCATCCGCCGGGCCAGGTAGGCGCTGCCCGCCGACGAGCGGCTGGCGGCGGCCTGGTTGGAGGGCTCGTTCGTGACCGATACGGCCGACCCGTGGTCCGACGTCGACCTGCACGTGGCGGTGAAGGCGGGACATTTCGAGGGAAGGCGTGTTCGTGGAACGAGCACGCTACGGGGCCGGGAAGGCCGATCACGCTCGATGCCGGTCCGGCGACGGTGACCTTCGACCCGCGAGACCTCTAGAACCGCGCTCAGTCGTCGAGGTTGGCGCCGTCCAGAACCTCGGTGTAGAGGTCCGTGTTGTGGCCGGTCGGCCCCGGTGCCATGCGCGGCCCGATGGCCTCGCGGATCTCGTCAGCGGCTTCGGCGGGCGTCACTCGTGCCCGCGGCCGCCGGAGCCAATATCGGATGCGATCGAGAATCGACATACCGGTCTCCTACCCGGCGCGGCAGGTCGCCGAAACATGGCCTCCGTCGACCTTCCGGCGCAGACTGCGACGTTCACGGCCTGGGGCCGAACTCCGGGTCGGCGGTGCGGTCGCGCTTCAGCTCCCAGAAGCCGTCGAACGACGCCAGCGCCGCGACGTGGTCGAACATCTCGGCGGCAGCGGTGCCGGTGGGGGCTTTGGAGATGATCGGGCCGAAGAAGCCACGCTCGCCGTCGAAGACGATCAGCGGCACCCCGACATCCTCGCCGGCCACCGCCAGCGCTTCCTTCATGGATGCCTCGATGACCGAGTCCCACGACGAGTCTTGTGCCGCCGCGGCCAGGGCCGCCGGCAGGCCCACCGCCTCGAGCACGGTCGCCAGGTCGAAGGTGCGCTCCTGGTCGTGGTGGTAGCGGGCCCCGAGCCGGGTGTAGAGAGGGCCCACCGTCTCGTCGCCGTGGGCGTCGGCGGCCGCCGCCACCACCCGCAGCGCCCGCAGTCCCTGGACGTGGCTGCGCGGGGCGCCGTCCGGGTCGTCGGGGTCGGAGCCGTTCTTCAAGAGGAGGCTGAACGGGCGCCATCGCACCGCGATGTCCCGCTGCGCAGCAACGTCGACGAGCCAGCGTGACGTGATCCAGCACCAGGGGCAGACGGGGTCGAAGTAGAAGTCCACGCGCACGGGAAATGCCAACCGCGCGTCGGCTCGAAACATTCCCTTCCGATGAGGCGTGCCGCCCCGTCCCTAGTACCGTCATGGGAACCCCCTACCCGAAGGCGTTGTTCTCCGATGCGACCGTACGAGCTCGGCGACCCGGACCTCGACCGCAGGCTCCACGAGCTGATCCGTGACGCCGTGGCCGGCGGGCAGCCCGACCCCGACGAGGACATCGTCGCCGAGCTGCTCACGACCGGCCTCAAGATGCTGCGCGATTCCACCGATCGCGGCGATCTCAAGCTCGCCAACTCCGCCCTCAAGGAGATGCGGTACTCGTTCCTGGTCTTCTCCCGCTACGGGCACATCCCCAAGGTCACCATCTTCGGCTCGGCGCGGACCCCGCCCGACCACCCCAACTATCTCCTGGCGGCCGCTTTCGCCCGCGAGATGGTCGACCGGCGCGGCTGGATGGTGATCACGGGCGCCGGCCCGGGAATCATGGAGGCAGGCAACATGGGAGCCGGGCCCGAATTCGGGTTCGGCGTGAACATCCGCCTCCCCTTCGAGGCCGAGGCCAACCCGCACGTCCACGAGAGCCGCCTCATCAACTTCAAGTACTTCT
>CAYGCW010000291.1:2035-3771 GCA_964348465.1 uncultured Acidimicrobiia bacterium
GACCGGCAAGAGCGACCTGCATCCCATCGTGCTGATGGAGGCCGAAGGCGGCACCTACTGGGACTCGTGGATGCGGTTCGTCGAAGGCTTGCGCGACCAGGGAACGATCTCGCCGCACGACGTCGACCTCTTCTCGTTCACCCACGACGTCGAAGAGGCCGCCGACGAGATCTGCCGCTTCTACGCCAACTACCACTCGCAGCGCTACGTCGACGGCAAGCTGGTGCTACGCCTGCGACACAAGCCCTCCCCGGAGCTCGTCGATGAGCTCAACGACGACTTTGCAGACATCGTCTTGTCAGGGCGCATCGAGGCCGTCGAGCCCAGCGACGTCGAGATCCGTGACGGCGACCACCTCGACCTGGCGCGACTCCGGCTTCATTTCGACCGCCGCAACTTCGGCCGGCTCCGCCGCCTCGTCGACCGGCTCGGCGAGGCGATCCCGGCCCAGGACCCAGCCGCGGGGAGCGACGCCGTTTCCTAGAATGATCGCCGTGCATCAGATCCTCGCCGACCTCGTCGCCGAGCAGCAGGCGGTCGACCAGTACCTGCAAACGATCAAGGACCGCGACTGGTCCCGCAAGACGCCCGCGCCCGGGTGGACCGTCCAGGATCAGGTCAGTCACCTGGCTTCGTCGGAGGACTACGCCTACAACGCTCTCGAGGAGGGGGGCAGTCGCCTCGCCGAGGCCGCCGCGTACGAAAGCGGCGACGCCTTCACGCGGGCCGGAGTCGAGCAGGGCCGCGGCATGCGCCCGCAGGAGGTCATCGAGTGGTGGCGCCAGTCGCGAGCCAGGGTGGTCGACTCGCTGTCCCGCAGGGATCCCAAGGAACGCATCCCCTGGTTCCACGCCCCGATGAGCGCCCGGACGTTCGCCACTGCCCGGCTCATGGAGACCTGGGCCCACGGTCTCGACATCCACCACACCTTCGGCGACGAGCCCGAGGACACGCCCCGGCTCCGCCACGTGGCGTGGCTGGGGTGGCGGGCCCTCCCGTATGCCTTCGAGGTGGCCGGACAGGAGTACCGGGAGCCGGTGCGGGTAGAGGTGATCGGCCCCACCTACGAGAAATGGGTGTTCGGCCCTGAGGACTCCACGCAGACGATCCGCGGCCAGGCCGGCGAGTGGTGCCGGGTAGCCGTCCAGCGCCTCTCCGCAGACAAGACGTCGCTGAAGGCATCCGGTGACGTGGCCGAAATGGCCCTGAAGGTGGCCAGGGCGTATGTCTGACCGCCGGGGGCGCCTCCCCCGGCTCATCGGGATGGTTCACCTCGGCGCGTTGCCAGGATCGCCGGGCCACTCCGGCGACCTGGAAGCCGTGGTCGCCGCCGCGGCCGCCGACGCCCACGCACTCGCCGGTGCCGGGTTCGACGCCATCGCGGTGGAGAACTTCGGCGACGCGCCGTTCTTCGCCGACGACGTGCCCAAGGTCACCGTGGCGGCGATGACCCGCTGCGTCGCCGCCGTTGCCGGGGCCGGGCTGCCGGTGGGCGTCAACGTCCTCCGCAACGACGCCCTCGCCGCGCTGGCGGTGGCCGTCGCCACCGGCGCCGCGTTCGTGAGGGTGAACGTGCTGTCGGGGACCATGTTCACGGACCAGGGGCCGATCGTGGGGCGGGCCGCAGAGATCGCCAGGGCGCGAGCCGCCTGGGCGCCGGACGTCAGGATCCTCGCCGATGTGTTCGTCAAGCACGCCGTGCCTCCGCCCGGGCTCCCGATCGCCGAAGCCGCCCG
>CAYGCW010000292.1:0-1663 GCA_964348465.1 uncultured Acidimicrobiia bacterium
GCCGGCAAGGTGGTGGCGCTGGTGCGCTCCCAGGAGTCGGCCATCGCAGCTCTGCGGGCGGGAGCGGTCGGCGTCGCCGACTGGCACGATCCACCCGCCGACATCGTCGAGGTGGCGACCGCGGCCCTGCGGGGCCGGGTCATCCTCCCCGTCACCCTCGTTCGGCAGCTCACCGGGGCGCTGCCCCGCCACGATGAGCCGCCGGAGCTGGCGCCCGAGGAGGTGTCGTGGCTGGCCGCCCTCGCCGGCGGCTCCACGGTGACCCGCCTCGCCGACGAGGTGGGCTACTCCGAACGGGCCATGTTCCGTCGCCTGGCCGACGTCTACGCGCGGCTGGGGGCACACAACCGCACCGAGGCCATGCTGGCCGCCGATCGGCTGGGCCTTCTCGAACCGCATAGGTAGGTCGGCGTCCGCGACCAGTACCGTTCCGGCATGCGCGTCCTCGTCCAGCGGTCCCGCCTGCGCCCCGTCATCGCCGTCGCCGCGGGCGTTCTGGCCCTGGCGGCGGCCCTCGACATCGGCGTCACCGGATGGGTGTACCCGGCGGCGGAGACCGATGAGGCCGGACAGCTCACCACGGACGGCAAGGCGCAGCGCCGGGCCGATGTCGCGTGGGCAGTCGGCCTCGGTCTGGCGGGGGCGGCGGCCGTGGCGTGGGGCAGTCGGCGCGTCGGCGGCAACCGGCGCCTCCTGGCAGCCGACGACGAGCGGATCGTGGCCGCCATCGGCCCACCCGGCGACGAGATGTGGTCCGTCGGCTGGAACGAGGTCTTCTCGGTGAGGTCGGCTTTCGACGACGATGAGACGGGGTTCATTCGAGTGCTGGACATCGAGCTCGCTCATGACTCCCTCGCACCCATGGACCCGCGGGGAGCGCGCGTCGAGGGTGATCACGTGCTCATCGACGCCGAGGACTGGGAGCCACCCCTCGACGTCGTGGTGGGGAAGCTGCAGGTGCTCCTGGACCGCGCCCGGACGACCTCGTTCAGACCTTCCTGGATGACCCGCAGTCGTGGAAGGCACCGCCTCCCCACCCCCAGGCCGCGGCCATCATCGCCTCCGATCTGCCGTTCTACGTGCACGCTCCCTACCCGATCAACGTCGGCTCGCCCAACAACCGCATCCGCATACCGAGTCGCAAGACGATCGCCCAGTCGGCCGCCGCCGCCGCCGACCTCGGGGCCGTCGCCCTCATCGTCCACGGTGGGCACATCGGTGACGACGAGACGGCGGCGGTCGGCTTCGAGCGCTGGCGCAAGGCACTCGAGCCGCTCGAGACGGCTCTGCCCATCTACGTCGAGAACACCGCCGGGGGAGGCAACGCCATCGTCCGCTCGATCGACAGCTACGGGCCGCTGTGGGAGGCCATCGGCGACCTGGGGGTGGGGGTGTGCCTCGACACCTGCCACGCCTGGTCGGCGGGTGAGGACCTCGCGACCGTCGTCGATCGGCTCGTGGCGGCCACCGGGCGCATCGACCTGGTCCACTGCAACGACTCGCGCGATCCGCTCGGCAGCGGCCGCGACCGCCACGCCGGCCTGGGGGAGGGCGAGATCCCACCCGACCTATTGGTGGGAATCGTGAAGGCCGCCGGGGCCCCGGTCGTGGTCGAGACCCCGGGGGGAGCAGCCGAGCAAGCGGCGGAGATCACCTGGTTGCG
>CAYGCW010000292.1:1673-2097 GCA_964348465.1 uncultured Acidimicrobiia bacterium
TTCGCGTCGGCCTCGCGAGTTAATTTTAGATTACCGGCCGTGATGTCCGCGGCGGAGATCACCTGGTTGCGGGAGGAACTGGCCGACGGCTAGCTGCCGGCGACGAGCACCCGGAACGCGGCCGGGGACGGCCTGGCGACCGTCCCCGGGGCCCCGGCCCGGACGCTGTGCCTGGCCTGCCATGCGCCCGCCTCAGCAGAGGCGTGGCTAAGACCCGGCCTGCACCCGCGAGTTCCCGCGAAAAACGGGACGCCGGATGGCGCCCCGTTCTTCGAGGAGAGAGAGGTCAGTCGAGGAAGGAGGCGAGGTCGTCGGCGGTGGCGTCGTCGCCGTCGAGGAACCTCTCCACCAGCTCGTGAGCGTCGGAGTCCCGATACTGCACCGGGGGGCTCTTCATGAAGTAGGAAGAGGGGGCCAGCAGCGG
>CAYGCW010000292.1:2107-3764 GCA_964348465.1 uncultured Acidimicrobiia bacterium
CCCACCGATGCCGGCGTCGAGAGCGAGCTTGGCACAGCGCACGGCGTCGATGACGACGCCGGCCGAGTTGGGGGAGTCCCACACCTCGAGCTTGAGTTCGGCGTTGAGGGGCACATCCCCGAATGCCTTGCCCTCGAGCCTGATGTAAGCCCACTTGCGATCGCTCAGCCACGGCACGTGGTCCGACGGCCCGATGTGGATGTCGTCGGCGGCGATCGGTGCTTCCAGCTGGCTGGTGACCGACTGCGTCTTCGAGACCTTCTTGGACACCAGGCGGTCGCGCTCGAGCATGTTGTGGAAGTCCATGTTGCCGCCGAAGTTGAGCTGGTAGGTGTGCTCGACGTCGACGCCGCGGTCCTCGAACAGCCGGGCCAGGGTGCGGTGGATGATGGTGGCCCCCACCTGCGATTTGATGTCGTCGCCGATGATCGGGACGCCCTTGTCCCGGAAGCGGCGGGCCCACGCGGGGGTGGAGGCGATGAACGCCGGCATGCAGTTGATGAACGCCACGCCCGCCTCCAGAGCCGCCTCGGCGTAAAAGCGGGCTGCTTCCTCGGACCCGACGGGCAGGTACGACACCAGCACGTCGGCATCGGCCGACCGGAGGGCGGCGGCTACGTCCACCGGGGGAGCGGCCGATTCCTCGACCTTCTGTCGGTAGTACGTGCCCAATCCGTCCAGGGTGGGTCCCCGCAACACCTCGACCCCGAGCTCCGGAATGTCGTCAGCGAACTGGATGGTGTCGTTGCGGCCCGCCCAGATCGCCTTCGACAGGTCCTGGCCGACCTTCTCGGCATCTACGTCGAAAGCCGCCACGAACTCGATGTCCCGTACGTGGTAGCCGCCGGCGACGACGTGCATCAAGCCCGGCACATCGTCGGCGGGATCGGCGTCTGCGTAGTAGTGCACTCCCTGGATGAGGGAGTTGGCGCAGTTGCCGACTCCGGCGATCGCCACTCTCACCTTCTTCATGTCTCTCTCCTTGAGGCGCCGCCGCGACGCTTGGGGCGCTTCGGTCGTTCTGCCCTCTCCGTTTCGATCAGCTCATCCAGCCAGGCGATGTCCGCCTCGGCGGATGCCACGCCGTGCTCCATGAGAGCCAGCGTGTAGCGGTCCATCCGCTCCTTGGTCCTCTCAGCGCTGCGCTTCAGGGCGTCGCGCGCCTGCGCCAGCCGCTCCACCAGGTGGGCCCGCCGGCGCTCGAGCACGTCGATGCGGGCATCGGCGTCCAGGTAGCGCAAGAAGGCCAAGCGGAGGTTGAAGGACCGTTCGTCATCGGCCGTCGTTTCGTCGTTCAGGAGCTCGACGAAACGATCCTCGCCGGCTCCCGTGATCTGGTAGGACTTGCGACGACCGGACTGCGACTTCACCGACACGAGCCCCGCCTTCTCGAGGCGCTTCAGTGCCGGGTACAGGGACCCGAACGACACGCTCCAGAAGCCGAGGTCGGCCAGTGTTCTCCGCAGCTCGTAGCCGTGGCGTGGCTGTTCTCTGAGCAAGCCCAGGATGGCGAACTCGAGCACAGATCCTCCATGACGAATCGATATATCGATTCGATATATAGCGAGGTGGGCGGCCGGTTTCAAGCCGGGCTACAGGTGGCGCCGGGGGCGCCGAAAACCTTAGGGAAGAACGTGTCCGAGGTCGACATGAGCGC
>CAYGCW010000293.1:0-3762 GCA_964348465.1 uncultured Acidimicrobiia bacterium
AGATCGAGCCCGAGGGCTACATCCGCATCACCGATCGGGCCAAGGACGTGATCAAGTCCGGCGGCGAATGGATCTCGTCGCTCGACCTGGAGCGAGAGCTTGCGGCCCATCCCGCCGTCGCCGAGGCCGCCGTCGTCGGGGTGAAGCACGTCAAGTGGCAGGAGCGGCCGCTGGCGGCGGTGGTGCTGCGGCCGGGCGCCGAGGCCAGCAAGGACGAACTGCTGGAGCACCTCGGGCACCGGGTCGTGAAGTGGTGGCTGCCGGACGACATCGTGTTCCTCGACGAGCTGCCCAAGACCGGCACCGGCAAGTTCGACAAGAAGGTGCTGCGCGACCAGTACGCCGACCTGGTCCTGGACGACTGAACGGCGTGCTTGCCGACACCCCGGCCCTGGCGGAGCTGGCCGCCAGCGGCCTCGGGTACGACGTCGTCGACTACGGGCGGGTGGCCTCCCTCGAGGAGGCCGCCGCGCGCCGCGGCGTGCCCGTGGGCTGCATAGTCAAGACCATGGTCGTCCGCCGCGGCGAGAATGACTACCTGCTCGTGCTCGTGCCGGGCGACCGGGTGATCGACTGGACCAAGCTCCGCGCCCATCTCGGCGTGTCCCGCCTGTCGATGCCCGACGCCGATGAGGCGCGTGCCGCCACCGGCTACGCCCGCGGAGCGATCACGCCTTTCGGGACGACCCACCGGTGGCCGGTGATCGCCGACCATGCCGTAGTGGGCCTCAACCCGGCATCGATCGGCGGGGGCGCCCGCGGGCTCGCCGTCCACTTGCCGGGCGAGGCGATCGTCGCCTATCTCCGGGCCGACGTGGTCGACGTCACCCGCCCGGCCTAGCAACCGCGCCCGGCCGGCAGGCGGGCTCCGGGGCCGGGGCCGCGCGCGTTGGCCGGCGATTCATCCGGTCTAGGGGTGGCTCCGAATTAGTACTAAAAGAGCAATGACCTCGAAAGGAGTCACCGCCATGGCCACTGAGGCATATGCGTCCCGCCCCGCGGAGGGCGTGATGCCGTTCCACTACGCCAAGCTGGCGTTCCTGGCAGCGGGTTTCGTGTCGTTCTTGCTCTCGGTCGTTCTGTGGTTTGGTGTCGACCGGGAGATGGGCCTGTTCGTCGGGCTTTGGGTGCCCGCGATCCACTCGCTCGGGACGCTCGTGCTCACCGGGGAGAGGAACCGATGAGTGAGACGCTGCTCTTCGGATTCGGGCTCGTTCTGTTCGTGGCAACGACCACCGCCACACTCCTCTTCGGCTACTTCCGCTTCAACGCCTTGTATCGAGAGGACGCCCGCCGCGCCGAGCGCATCGAAGTCGCAACGGCTTCCGACGGCACCGAGATCATGCGCACCCCCGTACCCGCTCCGGGCTCCCTGGCACTCGACGTCCGCTAACGCACCAGCACCGGCGTTCCGATGCGGACGTCGACGCCGGGTGAGTAGTGGACGAGCGGATCCCCCGACGGCGGCGGCAGCCCAGCCGCCGCCGTCAAGCCTTCCTCGACGTGCGTCGGCGCCGCCCGGTGCAATGGCCAGCGCGGGTGGTCCACCGGCGCGTACGCGATCCCTCTGCGAAGCTCTGTGTGCAGGCCCCAGCGGGCCGTCAAGAAGTGCTCGAGTGGCGACACCGCGTCCGGGGGGATCGGAGGTCCGATCGTTGCGTGGACCCGGCTGGAGGCGCCCCGCGGGCCCGGCCAGCGCCTCCTTCCCCGGTAGCGGATCTCCACGCCGGCTCGCTCGATGCGCATCTTCGCCCACATGTAGGGGATCCGGTAGGTGAGACGGGCCACGACCACGGCCGCCAGCCGAGTGATGTCGAGCGAGCAGAACCACACCCCGGGTTGGCCGTCGCGGCCGCGCGTGTAGGTGCGGATGTTGGTCTCTGGGAACGTCCCGATCCATGGGATCACCTTGCCGATCCCGGGCGGCCGGATGTGCTGCATGTGGAACGGCACGAGTCCCACCCACGCCGAGCCATCGAACACGTCCGGCTCGAGGCCATGGGGCAACACGGCAGCCACCGACTCCGGCTCGTAGCGCCAGTGGACGAACGTGAGCGAGTCCCACCGCTGGAGCATGACCGGCCGAGGGACGCGCCGCGGCGGATCGGGCGGGTACGCCTCCACGGGGTCGCACGCTAGCGGTGACAACCGGAGACCAAGCCGCCGCGCTGCGACCGGCTCCAGGGATTCGCGGATGCCGGAGGTCGGTAACCTCGCCGCCATGCTCGCTGACCTGCTCGCCACTCCCGGCGTCGAGGAGATCCTCGAGCTGCGCGGCCAGACGGGAGTGCTGGCGCTTCACGGCGGGATCGAGGAGGAGACCGCCGCCATCGCCGTCGCCGTTGCCGGCCGGGCCCGGGCCAGCCTCTACGCAGTCGTACAGCCGGAAGACCTCGCCTGGCACGTGCCTTCCACCCGGTTCCACCCGGCGGCCAGCGCCCGGCTGCGTCGCTTCCTCGAGCACGTGCGGCTGACGGTGTCGTTCCACGGATTCGGCCGGCGCGGCCTGGAGCGGACCGTTCTGGTCGGCGGGGCCAACCGCCCGGTAGCGCGTCGCATGGCGGCGGCCTTGCGGCGGGCGACGCCGCTGCGGGTCGTGGACGATCTCGATGCCATCCCCCGTGAGCTGCGGGGCCTCCATCCGGCCAACCCCGTCAACCTCACCGAACTCGGCGGGGTCCAGCTCGAGATGTCGCCGGGCGCCAGGGCCGAAGACGTGAGGCGGGGAGTGGTGGCGGCGGTAGCCGCCGTGCTCGTCGCGGAGCAGCGCAGCGTATGCGCCGCGGCCGAGCGCTGAACCCGGCATGAGAGCATTTCACGAGAGCTGGTTCTACGTGGCCGTGGTTGTCAACGGCCTCGTCGGGCTGTGGGGCGTGGGGCTGGCGGTCGCTCGTCGAATGCCTGGCAAGCCTTTCTCGGTGGCGCGCAGCACGGCCATCGCCGCGATGCTGATCCAGGTGGGCACCGGCTTCCTGCTGTACAACCAGGGGTTCCGTCCGCCGAGCATCCATATGTTCTACGGCTTCCTGATCCTGTTCACCTTCACGTTCGCCTACATCTATCGGGCCCAGCTCGACCGGAGGCCCGCCCTCTACTACGGGCTGCTGCTGCTGTTCGTGATGGGCCTGGGGATACGCGCCTGGACCAACGCCGCCTGAGCACCCGCCCCTAGCATGGGCCGCCGTCCGGACATGGAAAGGAGCCCGGTGTGTCAGGTCTGCTGGAGGGCAAGCGCCTCGTCATCACCGGGGTGCTGACCGACGACTCGATCGCCTGGCACAGCGCCCGGGTGGCCCAGGAGCAGGGGGCCGAGGTCGTCCTGACCGGCTTCGGCAGGGCGCTGCGGCTCACCGAGCGCTCCGCCAAGCGGCTCCCCGACCCGCCCGACGTCCTCGAGCTCGACATCAACGAGCCCGCCCACATGGAGGCGCTGGTGGCCGATCTCCGCAGTCGCTGGGGGTCCGCGGACGGGGCTTTGCACGCCATCGCCTACGCCCCTGACGACGCCTTGGGGGGCAGGTTCCTCACCACCCCGCCGGAGAGCGCCAGCACCGCGTTCCTCACCTCGGCCTATTCGTACAAGACGCTGGCCGTGGGGCTGCAGCCGCTCCTCGAGGCCGCCGGGGGTGGGGCGCTGGTGGCGCTCGACTTCGACAATCGCCAGGCCTGGCCGGCCTATGACTGGATGGGGGTCGCCAAGGCGGCGCTGCAGGCCGTGACCCGCTATCTGGCGCGCGACCTGGGGAGCAAGGACATCAGGGT
>CAYGCW010000294.1:0-3752 GCA_964348465.1 uncultured Acidimicrobiia bacterium
CCCGCTCCCCAGGATGCGGAGATCGTCCGCGGGTCGGCTCCAAGGGGCCGGATGCGCGCCGCCCCGGATTCCCGCGTCGGCTCGAACCGGTCGAGGCGGCGGATCAGTACCTCGTTGTCGCCGACATCGCTCAGGTAGGCGTCCAACACGCCGTCGCCGGTCAGGTCCCCGACGGCGATCCCGGCGCCGTTGATCGCCTGGTTGGCGCCCAGCCGCGAAGCGTCGTCCGAGAGCGGCCCGTCGGCGTGGCCCCGGCGGCTGTACACGGAGTTGGAGCCGTCGCGCCACCCGATGTCGCGCGTCACCCAGAGGTCGACGAGCCCGTCCTCGTCGACGTCTGCCAACTCGGCGGCGAGCGAGCGCCGCTTGCTGGCGGGCAGCTCGATCGGCTCGAACTCGCGCCGGTCGGCGAGCTGTTCCCACACGACGTCGGCGGCGGCGGCGCCGGCGGCCGGGCCGTAGCCCAGCCGTACCAGGTCGGGGAGCCCGTCGCCGGTCAGGTCGCCGGCCAGCAGGCCGGTCGTCGGGCGGCCGCCCTCGACCACGGTGGCCTCGACGCCGGTGAGATCGCGGCGGCTCGCCCAGGGGCCGCCCCACACCACGAGGTCGTCCGTGGCGGTGCCGATCAGCACCTCGGGCGCCCCGTCGAGGTCGAGGTCCCGCAGCCCGACGGCGGTGACCTCGGCGTCGAGCGCTTCGACGGTGCCGGTGGCCGCCGTGAACACCCCCGACTCCGTGCCGAAGAAGATCGCCAGCGTGCCGCCGCCGGCGACGACGTCGGGCAGGCCGTCGTCGTCGATGTCACCGACCGCGATACCGCCACTCGCCTGGTCGGCGCCCGTGGGCCGCCACTCCGTCAGGCCGAGGATGGCGGTGGCGTCGACGAGTTCCGGACGCGGGCTGGTGGCCGGCTGCCACAGGTACAGCTGCTCCGACGTCCGGCCCGGGTCGCCGCCCTCTTCCGTGAACAACCAGTTGGCGAGCGCCATGCCTCCGGCGACGAGGACGACGAGCCCCAGTCCCACCACGGCCAGGGCGGGCGCGACCCGGCTGCGGCGCGGACCGTGGTAGATCTCGTAGGGCGTCGGGGAGGTCTCAGGACGCTGCCAGTCCAAGGAAGCCTTCCGGGAAGCTGGCGCGAAAAGCTAACCGATGCCGCGGCAAACGGCGTCGTCAGCGCAGCAGGAACGGCTCGACGGCGTCGTCATCTTCGGCGCGGAAGACCCCGGTCCCGGTGTAGTGGGCGCGGCCTCCCACCTCGACCACGACCGCCGGGTTGGCACCGACGCGGGCGTCGCGCGCAACCAGTCCCGAGAACTCGGCGCCGGTCGGGCCGGCGAACCGCCGCTCGGCGCCGGCGCCCACCGCGCCGCGGGCGGCCATCACCGCCATCCGCGCCGTCACCCCCGAGCCGCACGGGCTCCGGTCCACCTGGCGGTCTGCGAAGACGCAGATGTTCGCAGAGCTCCGGTCGGGGCCGTCGGGATCGCCGTCGGTGAGGATCGTTCCGTAGAGGTAGCCGAGTTCGGGGTCGTCGGGGTGGTCGATCGGAAGCTCGGACGCGGCGGCGCCGGTCACCGCCGCGGCGGCTGCGACCAGCTCGGATGGGGCCGACCGACGGACGTCGAGGCCGACGCGGGCGGCCGGGAGGATGGCGTAGAACGCGCCGCCATAGCCGACGTCGACCGCGACGCGGCCGTGGCCGGGCGCCTCGACGGCGGCGTCGAGGTGGGCGGCAAACGCCGGCACGCTGTCGAAGCGCACCCCTCCGGTCCCCGCCGCGGTGGTCTCCACGCGGCAGCGCACCATGCCCGCCGGCACCTGGATCGCCAGCGACGTCTCCGGGGGGGTGGGGGTGACCAGGCCCGTGTCGACGGCCCACCGCCCCAGCGCGATCACGCCGTGGCCGCACATAGTGCTGTAGCCCTCGTTGTGGAGGAACAGCACGGCGAGGTCGGCTTCGGGGTGGTCGGGGGCGACGGGCACGGCTCCGTACATGTCGAGATGCCCGCGCGGCTCGAACATCAGCAAGCGGCGCAGGTGGTCGAGGTGCTCGCGGGCGTAGCGGCGCTTGTCGAGGATCGTGTCGCCGCGGATCTCCGGATAGCCCGACGTCACGATCCGCAGCGGCTCACCGGCGGTGTGCATCTCCGTCGTGTGGATCTCGGGGACCATCGGAGGGAGTCTACGGAACGGCCCCGACCGCCATCTGCGCCCTACCATCGCCGCCGATGAGCGAGCCGATGCGTTTCGACCCGGCAGTCCTCGCTGCCGATCCTGCCCGACGGCGGGTGGTACTCGGCATACTCGACGTCGCGCTCGACGCCGTCGATCCGGAGCAGGCCGTCCGCAACGCAGTGCGCCGCTCGGGTGAGACGGTCCTGTGCGGCGATGCGGTGGTCAGCGCTCCCGCCATCGGCAGGGTCTTCATCATCGCGTTCGGGAAGGCCGCAGTGGCGATGGCGCGCGGGGCGGTCCGGGCATTCGACGGGATCCCTCGCGCCGGACTGGTGGCGGCGCCGGACCCCGGTGCGGACCCGGCCGGCCTCCAGCCGATCTGGGCGGGCCATCCGTTCCCCGATTCGGGCAGCGTCGCCGGCGGCCGTGCCGCGCTCGACCTGGCGCATCGGGCCGGGCGCGGCGACCTCGCGGTCGTTCTCATCTCCGGGGGTGGCTCCGCACTTCTCGAACTGCCGGCAGGCAACCTGGCGCTGGAGGATCTCCAGGGGACGTCCGACCTGCTGATGCGGGCTGGAGCCGACATCGGGGAACTGAACACCGTGCGCAAGCACCTGTCGGCGGTGAAGGGCGGGCGGCTGGCGGAGGCGCTGGCGCCGGCGGACATCTTCACGCTGATCCTCTCCGATGTCGCCGGCAGCCCTCCCGACGTCATCGCTTCCGGGCCGACGGTCCCCGACCCGAGCACGTACGGCGACGCGCTCGCAATCATCCGGGGGCACGGCCTGGCGGACGAGGTCCCCGGCGGAGTGATGGAGCACTTGAGCGCCGGGGCGGCCGGCCGCATGCCGGAGACGCCGAAGCATCCACTGCCGGGGGTGCTCCACGAGGTCGTGGTCGTGGCCGACGGCGCCGTCGCCGGCCGCGCAGCCGCCGCCGAGGCTCAGCGGCGCGGGATCATGGCTGCGGTCGTCGACACGGCGTTGGCGGGCACCGCGCGCGACGTGGGGCAGGCCGTCGTCGCGGCGTCGCGGGACGGGTCCCTGCCGGAAATGGCGATCTACGCGGGCGAAACCACGGTCGAGGTGCGCGGCGACGGGCGGGGCGGCCGCAACCAGGAGCTGGCGCTGGCCGCCGCCATCGCCGCCGAAGAGGAATCCGACCTCGTCGTGGCGTCACTCGGAACCGACGGTGTCGACGGCTTCACGGACGCGGCGGGTGCCATCGTCGACGGCGCGACCGCGGCGCGCGGCACCGCGGCCGGCCTGAACGCCCGCGCTCACCTCGACCGGAACGACTCGTACCCGTATCTGGCCGCGACGGGCGACCTCTTGGTGACCGGCCCGACGGGCACCAACGTCGGCGACCTGGTGGTCTCCTGGCGTCGTCGCCCGACTCCCTAGTACGGAGGACCGGCCGGCTCCCGCATGGCGATCGCCTCGGCGAGATGCCGCTCCGGAGGACGCCGATCGGGCGGCTCTCGTCGGTCCCGTGACGGAGCCATCCGGCGAGCTCGCCGGGAACCGGGTCGTTTGGCCCGGGACGCGACGTCCGGCCGGGCGTAGCGTGGGAAC
>CAYGCW010000295.1:0-3713 GCA_964348465.1 uncultured Acidimicrobiia bacterium
CTGGCCGTAGGCGACGATCTCGGCCAGCACCGGCAGCCCGGCCGCCTCGGCGGCGTCCCGATCGGCGACGATCACCGCCGCGGCGCCGTCGGATATCTGCGATGCGTTGCCGGCGGTGATCGTGCCCGCAGCGTCGAACGCGGGCCGCAGGGCGCCCATGCCTTCGGGCGTGCTGTCGGGGCGGATGCCCTCGTCGGCGCCGACGACGACCGGGTCACCGCGCCGCTGGGGCACCGGCACCGGCACGATCTCGTCTGCGAACACGCCCGACTCGGTGGCGGCGGCCGCCCGGGCGTGGCTGGCGGCGGCCCACTCGTCCTGCTCCGCCCTGCCGATCCCGAGCTCGGCGTTCTTGGCGTCCGACTGCTCGCCCATCGTGCACTGGTCGAATGAGCAGAACAGCCCGTCGTGCTGCATCGAGTCGACCAGCTCCCCGTCGCCGATGCGGAGCCCCCATCGGGCCCCGGGCACCAGATACGGAGAGTTGGACATCGACTCCATGCCGCCGGCCATCACGAACTTCGCTTCCCCGAGGCGGATGTGACGGTCGGCCTCGGCGATGGCGGCCATGCCCGACAGGCACACCTTGTTGATCACGGTGGCCGGCACCGTCATCGGGATGCCGGCCTGGACCGCGGCGCGGCGAGCCGTGATCTGGCCCGTGCCCGCCTGGAGGACGTGGCCGAAGAGCACCTCGTCCACCTCATGGGCCGCCAGGCCGGCTCGGTCCAGCGCGCCGGTCATTGCCGCCCCGCCGAGATCGACGGCGGTCAGCGCCGCCAGCGCACCTCCGAACTTGCCGATCGGCGTGCGGGCGATCCCGGCGATCACGCTGGACATGCGACCTCCTTGGCTGCGTATCGATGCTACTTCGGCCGGCGCCCGGGCCCGGAGGTCCTCCGCTGGCTACGCTCCGGGCAGATGCTGCCCTACAACCTCGACCACGTTGCCGTCGCCGTGCGAGACCTCGACGCTGCCCTCGACACCCACCGCCGTCTGTACGGGATCGAGCCGGCGTACCGGGAGGTCGTCGAGAGCCAGGGCGTCGAGGAGGCGATGCTTCCGATAGGTGGCTCCCATCTCCAGCTCCTCCAGCCTCTCGGGCCCGACACGCCGGTGGGCCGCTTCCTCGCGAAGCGGGGTGAGGGACTGCATCACGTGGCCTATGCGGTCACCGACATCGAGGCGGCCCTGGCGCACCTCGCGGCGCAGGGCGCCGAGCTGGTCGACGCCGAGCCGCGCCCGGGTGGTCGGGGGGCGCGCATCGCCTTCGTCCACCCCCGGGCGATGGCCGGCGTGCTGGTCGAGCTGGTGGAGGTGACGGAGTGACGGCGCCCAAGTTCGAGATCAAGGGCGGCGCGGGCCCCTACGAGGTAGCCGCGATCGTCTCCGCCGTGTTGAGGGTCCTCGCCGAGGAGGAGGCCAAGGCAATCCGGCCACCGCCGCCCCGGCCCCATCCGTGGGTGCTGGCAGGTCGGGCCCGGCCCCCGCAGCCGCCGCTGCTCGGTGAGTCGCGCCCGGTGGTGGGGTGGGGGTTGGACCTGGGCCTGCCCGACGGCGACGAGTAGCGCGACTCAGGAGCGGCGGAGCCGGTCCCGCACCGCCGCGACCACCCGCTGCACCGCCCACCAGGTCACCATGCTCCAGGCTTCGCCGACGATCCGGGGCCGCAGCTTCGAAGCGCCCGCCATGCGGTTGCGGAACGTCACCGGGACCTCGACGATGTTCGCTCCCATCCGGGTCGCCCGCCACGCCATCTCGATCTGGAACGCGTAGCCGAGCGCCGTCGCCGAGGCCGGGTCGAGGCGCCGGAGGGTGCCGGGCCGGTAGGCGCGGAATCCGGCTGTGGCATCCCTGAGCCGCAGTCCGAGCGCCATCCGAGCGTACAGGTTGCCGAGCTGCGACAGGGCTCGGCGGGTCGGCGGGACTCCGTCGAACCCACCTCCGGCGACGAATCGGGAGCCGACGGCAAGGTCGGCGCCGGCGTCGATCGCCGCGACGAGCCGCGGCAGGTCCGCCGGGTCGTGTGATCCGTCGGCGTCCATCTGGACGATGACCCCGGCACCGGCGTCGAGCGCCACCCGGAACCCATCGGCGTAGGCGGGGCCGATCCCCGCCTTGCGGCTGCGGTGAAGCACTGCAACGGCCGGGAAGCGCGCGGCCAGGTCGTCGGCCAGCGCCCCGGTGCCGTCGGGCGAGGCGTCGTCGACGACCAGCACGCCGGCCCCTTGGGCCACGATGCCGGTCACAACACGATCGAGGTTCCGCGCCTCGTTGAAGGTCGGGAGAACGACGAGCACGTCCACCCGGCGAAGGCTACCCCTGCTTGCGTCGGACCGGCCGGGGCGTTCCTAGTCTGCAGCGGATGTGGAGACGGCTGCTGGCCCCGCTGGCGCTGGCCGGCACACTGGCGCTGACCGTCGCCATCCGCATCCCCACGCTGCTTTCGACTCGGGAGCTCAGCTTCGACGAGGGCGTGTACGGCGCGTCGGTGATGGCGATGCGGGGCGGCGCCGCGCCGTTCCGCGACGTCTTCTCCAGCCAGGGGCCGCTGTTCTTGCCGCTGCTGTGGCTCTTCGACGTCGCCGGATTCGGGCATCCGAGGGCGATCCGGCTGGGGATGGTGCTGGCGGCGCTGGCGGTCACGCTGGGCACGTACGTCCTGGCCCGCCGGGTGGGAACCCGCGGCGTCGCGATCGTCGGAGCGTTGGTGGCCGGCACCAGTTCGACGTTCCTCGCCGCGGCCGGACCGGTGCAGTCCGACGGACTGGCGCTCGCCTTCGCGGTGTGGGCGGTGGTCGTGGCCATGGAGCGAGAGGACGGGTGGCTGGGCCGGTACCGCCCCCTGGTGACCGGCGCCTTGATGGGCGCCGCGGTCGCCGTCAAGAGCATCTTCGCAGCGCCCGCCGGCCTGGCGGTGGCGTGGCTGTACCTGGCGCGGCGCCGGCCGCAGGGCCTGGTGGCGGCCACCGGCGCCGGTGTGCTCGTGGTGCTCGCCGCGTCGCTGCCTTGGGGCTTCGGGAACGTCTGGGAGCAGTTCGTCGGCTTCCACATCGGCGCGCCCCGGCACCGCGACCCGATCCGCAGCCTGCACCGCATGGGCGAGTCTCTGTGGTCGGAGGAGGCGCCGTTGCTGCTCATGGCGGCGGCCGGCGCGGCGTACGCGGCGCTGGCACGCCGCCGCGCCTTCGCCTGGCTCGACGACCGGCGCATCGAAGGCACGGCGCTGCTGATCTGGGTGGCGGCGACGTTGGTGGTGCTGGTGGTGGTGGTGGGTTTCGGGCGCGGCTTCGACCGGTTCGCGTCCTTTGTGATCCCGCCGCTGGTGGCAGTGGTTGCGATGGTGCGGCCGCCGGTGTGGCTGGTTGCGGCGGCGGTGCTGGCGGCGGTCCCTGTCCACTACGTGACCAACGACGAGCAGATCTGGAGCAGCCGGCTCATCGGTGTTCATGAGGAGGTGATCGCCGTCCTGCGCGCCATGCCCGACGGCGCCGAAGTCGTCACCGACCGGCCCGGTTTGGCCTGGGCTGCCGAGCGCCACCCGCCTCCGCCGCTCGTAGACCCTTCCTGGGCCCGCATCCGCTCCCGCAGCATCGTCGCCGGCGACATCGTGGCGGCGGCGGCGGAGCCCGACGTGTGCGCGGTGCTCTTCTACACGAAGCGCTTCGACTTCATGGACCGTGACCTCGACCAGAAGCTGACCGGCTACACGC
>CAYGCW010000296.1:0-3694 GCA_964348465.1 uncultured Acidimicrobiia bacterium
GCGTGGGGTCGACGCAAGCCCGAGGCCGACGATGACCGACGACGCCGCGGCGCTCGCCGCCCTCCTCGTAGAGGCCGGCAAGGCGCACCATCAGGCCTTCATGGAGACGGACGGCGAAGACCCGGAGTGGCCGCTGTGGTATGCCGGCTACCTCCGGGAGCGGATCGAGCCCGTCCTCGGCACGGTTCCCACCCGCAGCGAGTTGGTGTTCCACCTCCTCACCGCCGAGCGCCGGCACGGCACCGACGAGCCCTCCGCCCCCTGGAGCGACTACTACGCCCGGTACCTGCTCGCCGAGCTCACCTGAGGGTTACGCCGTTCGACGACCGGGTAGGTAGACGTCGAAACGCGACAACGCACAGAGGAGGAAGCTCATATGTCATCGACCACGTTTCACGAGCGGCGGTCGTCGGCGACGATCTCGGGCCGGCGCACCTGGACGCCCGCCCAGTTCGTTGCGGGTGCCATCGGGCTGTTCGTGCTGGTCATGGGCGGCGTCGCCATGGCGCGCGCCGGCTTCGCCGATGGGGTGACGGCTCAGACCGTCGAGGTCTTCGGCTTCGGGCACACCGCGCTGCTCGGCATCATCGAGGCAACTTTCGGCCTGGTCCTGCTGATCGCCGCCGCCAGTCCGTACGCGTCGCGTGCCTGGCTCGGCGGGATGGGCGTGGTTGCCCTGGCGTTCGGCCTCGTCGTGATCTTCGAGCCGGAGGCCCTCGCCGTGTGGCTCGGCACCGAGCAGGCGAACGGCGTTCTGTACACGATCCTCGGCAGCGCGGCGGTGATCGCCGCCTGGCTGTCGCCGCTGTTCATCACCGGCCGCACCGAGACCGTCCACCACGACGACAAGAAGCTGGTGGCAGAGAGGGACTCGGTCGTGGTGGCGGACACCACGGCGCCGGTCCTCCCGGGCGGCCAGCCCGCCGCGCCTGTCGAGCACAGCCGGGTGGTCGTCGTCGACCAGTAGCCCATCCGTTCCGCATCGACGCCCCCGGCCGCCCGCGCCGGGGGCGCGTCGCGTCGGGAGGTAGCCTCGTCCGGCGATGGACCGCGTCCTTCTCGTCGAGCTGGTCGAAGCGAGCGACGTCGACGCCCTCATCCGCTTCGTGGACGGCGTCGGCGCAGCGCGGGATTGGGACGGACTGGTCGAGGTTCGGGACCGTTGCCGGGAGGCAGTGGGACGCGGCAAGCAGCTCTGGGGCGTCGCCGAGTTCGCCGAGTACCGCATGGCGCTGGAGGCGCCCGCCCGGTTCGCCGGCGCCGTGGTGCTCGCAGGCGCCGGGCGCCACGCTCTCGGTCCGTTCTGGGAGGTGGCGGCATCGACCCACACCTGGGACGAGCTCGCCGACCACATCCCGGCGGGCCCGGCCCGCACGATGGCTGCCCACGAGCGGGTGATCCGCGGCGAGGCCCTCGCCGGAGACCCGCGCGTCGATCCCGATGTGCTCGAGGTGCCGCTGGTACTGGCGGACTGGGAGCCCGCCTATCCGCCCGCCGTCTACCGCCCCGACAAGGCCGACTTCCCGGAGCCCGACCTGCCCCCGCTGCAGTGGGTCGAGTTGCCCGCGGCCGGCGAACGGCGGCCCGATCCGGTGGTGGAGGACGCCCTGCACGAGCTGGTGCGGCCGTGGGAAGAGCAGTCCAACGGCCGGGTGGAGACGGTGGGCGTCGCCGGGACGGCGTTGGCGGCGGTGGCAGCGCTGGGGCCGCGCCGGGTGCGTGCCGCCGAGCTGACGCCGGCAGAAGCCGTGGCGCACATGGCCTGGACCGGGGCTTCGGGTGGCGCCTACGGCCGGCGGCGGGGCACGCCGGTCGGCCGCCACGACGCCTGGTGGGTGGTGGCGGCGCTGGCGGGGGCGCTCGATGACTGGCCCCTGCCGCCCGACGAGGTGGGGGAAGAGGCCGCCGCCCTGCGCTGGTGGCGCTGGGATCCCGGCGACCAGACATCCGGCTGGGCATTCCACCTGGCGGTTGCAGACCCCGACGCCGGGCGCGCCTGGGCGATCACCGCCGCCGACGCCATGTGAGGGATCAGCTCGGGGTCGGGTGGAGGGCGACGGCCCGCACCGACGGGACGGTGGTCGGGGAAGAAGGGTGCCGGCTGCTGATGGCGCGCAGGAACGCCGGGACGATCGTGAGCAGGATCAGCGCGACCACGACGACGACCGCCACCACGGCGTAGCGGCGCTGGCGGCGGTGGCGACGCTCCCGCAGCTCCTCCATCGCCACGATCTCGTCGAACGGGTCGGCGGGCCGGTACATGGCGCAACGGTACCGGGCCGGGCGCGGTCTATCACCTGCAAGGCGAACATATGTTCGATATGATCGGAGTCATGGCCGGCTACGCCGAGTTGCACTGCCACACCAACTACAGCTTCCTCGACGGGGCGTCGTGGGCGGACGACCTGGTGCGCCGAGCCTCCGATCTCGGTTACGCCGCCCTCGCCGTCACCGACCACCACGGCTTCTACGGTGCCGTCCGCATGCACCTCGCCGCCACCGCGACCGGCCTGCCGGTGGTCTACGGCGCCGAAGTGGGGATGCCGCGCCCCTCCTCCCGGATGGATGCGGACGAAGTGTCCCGAGCGAGACGAGGGCGGGAGAGGGCGGCTCGGACCGCGCCGGGGGAGGGCTCCCCGCTCCGCCGCGGCCGCTCCCAGCGGATGCACGGAGCCAAGCCGACGGACGTCCCGCCCACCGATCATCTGGTGCTGCTGGCGTCGTCGCCGCAGGGGTACGCCGCGATCTCCCGGCTGGTGACCAGAGCGCAGTTCCGGGGGGAGAAGGACCGGCCCGTATACGACTACGCCGACCTGGCAGAGGCAGCGAACGCTGGAGAGCTGGTGGCGCTCAGCGGGTGCCACCAGGGGGCGGTGCCCCGTGCCGCGCTCGCCGGCGACCTGAAGGGGGCGCTGGCGGAGGCCTCCCGGCTGCGGGAGATCTTCCCCGGCCGGCTCTACGTCGAGTTGTGGCACCACCGCATGCCGGAGGACGACCCGCGCAACGACCTGCTGGCAGAGGTGGCGGCCCGGCTGCGCCTGCCGACGGTCGCCACCAACAACGTCCACTACCACGACCGCGCCCAGGCCGACCTGGCCGAGGTGCTGGCTGCGATCGGGGGGCGGCGCAGCCTCGAGGAGGCCGACGCCTTCCGGCCGGCCACCGACGAGCGCCACCTCAAGGCGCCGGCGGAGATGGATCGCCGCTTCGCCCGCTACCCGGGGGCGGTGGCCATGGCAGGCGAACTCGGTGAGGCGCTGGCGTTCGACCTGCGGCTGCTGGCGCCCCGCTTGCCCGATTTCCCGATGCCGGGCAGCTTCATCACCGAAGACGAGTACCTCCGCCATCTCGTATACGAGGGCGCCCGGGACGTCTACCCCGGCAACGGCCCCGGGGGCGTCGACCATGAGGCGCGGCGCCGCCTCGACCACGAGCTGGGAGTGATCGAAGACCTCGGGTTCGCCGGCTATTTCCTGGTGGTGTGGGACATCGTCAACTACTCCCGCTCCCAGGACATCTACTGCCAGATCCGCGGCTCGGGCGCCGACTCGGCGGTGTGCCGCTGCCTGGGCTTGACCCGGGTCGACCCGATCCGCCTCGGGCTGCCATTCGAGCGGTTCCTGTCGGAGGAGCGGGGCCGGCCACCCGACATCGACGTCGACTTCGAAGCCGACCGGCGCGAGGAGGTCATCCA
>CAYGCW010000297.1:0-3692 GCA_964348465.1 uncultured Acidimicrobiia bacterium
CGGTGTAGATGCTCGCCTCGCGGGCCGCCACCGGCATGTTCGACGTGTTGGCGATCAGGATCGTGCGGTCCATGAGGGGCGTGCCGGTGCGAGGGTCGATCAGTCGTGGGAAGTCCTCGAGCACGTCGGTCAGCTCATTGCCCCGCTCCCCGCAGCCGATGTAGACGATCACGTCGGCCGCCGCCCAGCGGGCCAGGGACTGCTCTTGGACCGTCTTGCCGGTGCCGAAGCCGCCGGGAATGGTCGCCGAGCCTCCGATCGCCAGCGGGAACAGGAGGTCTATCACCCGCTGGCCCGTGACGAGCGGCACCCGGGGATCGAGCCGGCGGCCCGCCGGGCGGCGCTCCCGAACCGGCCAGCGGTGGAGCATCGACAGCGGCTGATCGTCCACCGACACCACCGGGTCGTCGACCGTCGCCTTGCCCGGCGCGACGGCGGTGACCGTGCCCCGCACCCCCGGCGGCACCAACACCCGGTGGACGAGGGTGGCCGTCTCCGGCACCGTGCCCAGCACCGTGCCCGGCTCGACGTCCTCCCCCACGGCGACGACCGGCGTGAACTCCCACAACCGTTGGCGGGAGATCGGAGCGACGTCGACGCCCCGCCGGATGAACGGCTCGCCATACGCCTGGCCGTCTCTCACGGCCAGCGCCGGCAAGGGACGCTGGATGCCGTCGAAGATCTGGCCCAGCAGCCCCGGCCCGAGCTCCACCTGAAGCGGCGCCCCGGTGTCCTCCACCACCGATCCGGTTTGCAGGCCCGAGGTCGATTCGTACACCTGGATCACTGCTTCATCGCCCTCCAGGCGTATCACCTCCCCGATGAGGCGCCGGCGGCCGACTCGGACCAGGTTGTAGAGCCGGGCCCGGTCGAGCCCGGTGGCGACGACCACCGGGCCCGCCACCCTCACCACGCGTCCACCCGGCCCGTTCACCGCGGCTCCTCCTCCTCGAAGCTGATCCGGTAGCCGATGGCACGCTGCAACATCGACGCCAGCCGCGCCCGGTGACTGCTCTCCTGCCCGCCCACCACACCGGCCGGAACCGCCACGACCACCGGAGCGGCCCGGTCCTCGAACTGCCTCCTGGCCGCCGGCTCCATGCCGTCCAGCAGCGGCGCATGGACCCCGATGACGCCGACTTCGGCATCGCCCAGCAGCCGCTCCAGCTCGGTCGCGGCCTCGGCCGGCGTCTCGGCGGTGACGACGTCGGCTCCGGCGAGCCGGTACCCGGACGCCAGGTTCGGTGGAGTCACCATCGTCAGCCGGGCCACGGGCGTGTCCTCACAGGATCACCAGCTCCTCCTCGATCAGATCGGGCGGCACTCCGGCCGCCAGCCCGGCTCCGATCGTGCGCAGGTTCTTGGCTTCGTTCTCCTTCGCCCACACGAATGCCACCACGGGCCCGACCCC
The DNA here is from genome assembly GCA_964348465.1 of uncultured Acidimicrobiia bacterium. GTDB lineage: Bacteria > Actinomycetota > Acidimicrobiia > Spongiisociales > JAOTWH01 > CAYGCW01. The sequence goes on from CAYGCW010000297.1 coordinate 1,412, forward strand.
GAGCGGATCGGTGGTGGCGAACATGCCGGCCGCCTCTCTCGTTACCGCCCCCTCCAGATCGTCCGCCAGTGCCACCAGGTCCCCGGACTCGACCCATTGCGACAGCGCCGGCGCCCAGGGGGTGGGGAAGGGCCCCCTTCCGGCGACCGCGGCGGCGCCGGCCCGACCGTCCGCGCGTACGACCCGCGCCAGCAACTCTCGCGCCAGCGCGCCGCCCGGCAGGAAACGCTCGACGCTATCGAGGTCGTCCCACGCCTCCGGGCCGGCATCGAACAGGCGCAGCGCTGTCAGCAGGTTGACGCGGTCGACCTCGGTTCTCAGCACCCACGCCACCTCCGGTGCCGCTTGGTTCAGAGCCGCGCGCCGGCGCTCCGCCGCCGCGCGATCGAGCGCCCGCTCGAGAGCCTGGATCCCGCCCGCCCCCTCCAGCTCGGGCAGCGCTGCGGCCAGCGCCCTGGCGATCTCCCGGCTCGGGACGCCCCATGCCACCATCACGTCGATCGCCGGGCGCAGCCCGGGCTGGGCAACGAGATCGGCCAGCACGGCGTCGGACATCGCTCCGGCCGGCACGAGCGCGGCGCGGATCCGATCCGGCTCGCTCCTGGCGTGCTGCCCGCGGATGATCGTGCGCGCGTTGTGGACGTCCCAGCGCTCGACGAGCAACGCGACCTGCACCGCGGCCTCACCCCGGTACCAACCAGCCAGCTCTCGGAGCGACCTGGCGAGGTTGGCGCGCAGCGCCTCCTCGAGCAGGCGCAGCCCACGGTGTCGCGGCGCGGCCGCCTCCAGATCCGCCCGGTACCCGGTCTCCGCCAGCGCAGCCAGCAGCCCCTCGAGACCCAGCGTCACGAGCCGCCGGTAGTCGTCACCGTCGAGCAACGCGGCGGCACGAGCCCGGACGCGCGCATTGCCGTAATCGAAGCCTTCGCTCATGTCCTGCTCCTGAGGCCGGCGCCGCGCAGCCCAGGCACCAGGTCGCCGATCTGTCGCCGCAGCTCGGGCTCGGCCCTGCCGAGCCGGTCCTCCAACGTGTTGCGCACCCAGGCGCCGCTTCCGTCGCCGGCCACTACCCCTCCCCACGTCTCCAGCGACACGGAGACCCGAGCGGCCAGACCGCGGCGCGCCAGCATCGCCTCCACCGCCTCGGAATCGCGCGGGTCGACCATCACCGACTCGACCTTGCCCAAGAACGCCACGCACTCGCCAAACAGCGCATCGAGTGTTGCGCGGTACGCCGGTCCGTCACGGTGGCGCGCGAGGCGATCACGGGCGCGTCCGAGCGCGTCCTGGAGGACCACCTCGCGCGTGGCCTGCAACCGGCGCTCCACCTGCAGCTCGGCCCGATTGAGGATGATGGCGCTCTCTGCGGCCAGATCAGCGTCGAGCGACGACGCAGCCGCGGTCTCCTCGGATGCGGCCTGCGCCCGAGCGGCCCGCAGCGCGGCGGCCACGCGTTCATCCCGCTCGGCGGTGATGCGGGCAACCTCCGCCTCGCCCTCCTCGCGGAGCGCGTCGAGGATCTCGGTGAGGGCCATTACCCGCCCAGGATGAAGATGATCATCGCGGCGATCGCGAAGCCGAGGATGACCAGCGTCTCCGGGATCGCGACCATCAGGATCACCCTGCCGATCATCTCCGGCTTCTCGGCCATCGCGCCGATGCCCGCCGAGCCGATCCGGCCCTGGGCATAGCCGGTGCCGATGGCCGCCAGGCCGATGGCGATCCCGGCTCCGATACCAAGCAGACTCGTCTCCATGTCTCCTCCTCGTTAGGCGCCCGCCGTGAGCCGCGTCGGCACCGGGCGAGCGGGCAGGGCGGCGGGCACGGCCCCGAAGGGCTCGAAGGGCTCACCGCCCGGCTCGTAGAACTTGTCGAAGAACTCCACGTAGTGCAGGCGCAGCGCCTGGATCGTCGGGCTGAAGGCGCCCAGCGCCAAGTTCATCGCGTGGAATAGCGTCGCCACGATCACGCCCAGCACTAGGGGGGCGCTTGCGCCAAGCTCGTTGGCGACGCGGGCGAGGAACACCGAGGCCAGCCCGATGGCGGCGATGCGCAGATAGGACAGGATGTTGGTGATTGCACCGACCAGATCGAGCGGGCCCATCACCAGCCCGAGGGGCCACTGGAACGCGATCAGGGCCACCAGCGCCACCACCACCGCCGCCACTGCGGGCGTCATCGCTCCCGCCGGAAGGCGATCGGCTGCGGCCCCCGCCGCCACGAAGAGGCCGCACAGGGCCCCCAGCAGCGTGACGCGTTCGCCCAGCAGCCGGGCCTCGGC